>QIEB01000483.1 GCA_003229495.1 Flammeovirgaceae bacterium | reverse complement strand
CAATAATAAATGAATTTGTGGCGCCGCCAGCATCTTCTAAGCCACTGGAACTGAGGGCATATAGACTAATCTTCCCTTTTCCTGATTGATAGTTGATATTTTTAGGGACTATAAAATTAACTTCGAATTGACCAGATTTGACACTTGCCTGGCCCCTGAAAATAACACTATTCCGTTCCTTAAATGTAAAAATTCGCCCCCCCTCACTACCTAAAGTTTCTGTAATTGATTCTTTGTCAAAAACTGTTACTTCAGCAGTGCCATCATAATTCAATATTGGCTCTCCCTCCGAATTGGTAACTGTTCCCTTCATTCGAACGGTGCTTAGGGCATGAACTGTGTCACCCGGAACTGATTCATCTGCGGTTATTTCGGTAATTCTCAGGTTTTGCTGTGGATAAGACAATTTCATTGATGGATCTCCCAAAAGGGCAAAGTTGCGGTTGGCAACGATGGCATAGCTGTCATTTTTAATGTATTTAAAAATATCTCCTAAGCTGGGATATCCAGTTGCTGTTTGGTCAAGGGCAATTTCATAGAATGCTCTGTTCAATATAAAATTCTTGCTGGCGAACACCGGTCGTGAGGTAGTCACCAGGCCAATCGCACCCCCTTTGGGGTTGGTGATCAGTTTTTCACCTCCCGAAATCCGTTTCGGGTCATCATAACGGCCAAATTCGCAGGTTGCAGTAACGAACAATGGCAATGCAATCGATCATAGTTTTCCCAGCTATTGATCATACTGTGATTGAGAATTGTTTCTTCTGCCCAGCGGAATTCACTGCCGTGACCGGTGTAATTGATGATAAGTGCTCCTTTTTTTATGGCTTCTTCTATTGCTTGATTTACCGCTTTTGCCGATTCCCCATTCGGCGTTTGTTCCTGGGGAAATGCATCAAGGTAGATTTTATTGACATTAAAATCCTGATTGCTGGTGTCTACCAGAGTGGCCAATTGATCAGCATCTCTTTGGTGAAGATTGAAATCTCCATCATCCGCTACATAATAAATGTCCTGACGCCAACTTCCCAACGAGGCTGTACTTGAGGCGTAGTTAATCAATTTATTTACTACTGCCTGGGCTTCCTGTACAGTGGTAACTGGTAAACGTCCTACGCTGATATCCAGGATATGTCCTCCGGTACCTGATAGAGCTTCTAACCAGACTCCCTCATCATCATCCAGGAACCCATAGTAGTCATCCGAGTTATAGCTGTATATGGGATCCAACGAGTTTCGCGATTGATAGGTCGGAACATAGTTAGTGTTGCCCTGAGTAATATTTTTATAATCGAACGAACACCGGCCAAAAAGCAACAAATACTTCAATTTGGTGCTCCTTTGATGGAGATACCTGACCAAATCCCTAATGGCGGTTACATCCTGCCTACCAGAGCTGAATTCATTATAGATCTCTACCTGTACCTCTAATTGATCATTCTGGGCCCGAAAGGTCGCAAGTCTTTCTGCCTCGACCGAAAACAACGGGTGCGCAACTATGAGCAAGTCGGGAACCTGCATTCCGCGAAGGTTCTGGTTGGCAACAGGTTGCGAAGCTATCGGTAAGGGAAAATCCTGTCCTGAAAGCACTACATATTCTCTTAGGATCTGTGTCTGGGCTCCAAAAATCGCCTGTTCTCCTATCAGGGTAAATTCCTGAATGATAGAATTTTGTGGATCGGTAACGTCCCAAATAACTGTTTCGTTGTTGGCATTATTAACAATGAACGTACTAAGCGCATTACTTAAACTTGTAGGACACCGAAAGATTGTGGCTGGATCATGTTGACCCAACGGACTTTCGTAAGATACTTGCAGGTTGTTTAAACGGCCGTTACCTGCAGCACTATATGAAATTTCAAAGTTGAAGGTCCCTTGTTGATTGACTTCATTCTGATTTATTGTAAGGGTGTCAAATACCGCTACTCCCTTGTCATCGTAGGTGCCTGACCCCACTCCGGATGCCTCAATTTCTCCAATATTTGAGTCGTTTAGTGAAAAGTTGAAATCGGCCCTATCCTGGCTTTGATTTAATAAAGAAGAAATGATTGTAACAGTTGAACCCGAAGTTAACGGAGGTATGTTGGGAAAGCTG
>QIEB01000269.1 GCA_003229495.1 Flammeovirgaceae bacterium | reverse complement strand
GTCTGGAACACGCTACCAACGTAGGTAAAATGTTTAGGGGACCAGAGAACCCACTTCTTCCAAATTGGAAGCACATCCCGGTAGCATACCATGGACGCGCTTCTTCCATAATCGAAAGCGGTATACCAATACATCGACCAACCGGTCAGGTCATGCCATCAGGGGCAAACAATCCGGTATTACAAGCTTCCACGCGACTGGATTTTGAATTGGAAATGGCTTTAGTGATTGGGAAGGAAAACCGACTTGGCCAACCTATTTCCCTGGCAAATGCCGAAGATTACATCTTTGGTATGGTACTTTTTAACGACTGGTCAGCCAGGGACATTCAAAAATGGGAATATGTCCCACTAGGTCCTTTCCTGGGGAAAAATTTTGCTTCATCCATATCCCCTTGGGTGGTTACCTTAGAAGCCCTGGAACCTTTTAGAACCCAGGGACCCGTACAGGACCCTCAGGTCCTTCCCTATCTTGAATTTGAAGGCCCTCATAACTTCGACATCAACCTGGAGGTGAGCCTTACACCATCAGACGGTGAGCAAAATATAATATGCAAGTCCAATTTCAAGTATATGTATTGGAATATGGCCCAGCAGTTAACCCATCATACCATAAACGGATGCAATGTGCGTGTAGGAGATTTGATGGCCTCCGGTACTATTAGCGGCCCGGAGCCCACCAGTTTTGGCTCCATGTTGGAATTGTCGTGGGGCGGTACCAAACCCTTGAACTTAACCGATGGCGCCCAGCGTACTTTTATTGAAGATTACGATACCGTTACCATGCGTGGTTGGGCAGAAAGACCCGGAGTAAAAGTTGGCTTTGGCGAGGTCCAGACCAAAATCCTTCCCTCAACTTATGAATAGTACCACCACCATTGATCCTCAGGAACTTACGGTACCCTGCTCGGGCATTTGCTGGCTGCTGTGGCCCCCAGACCAATTGCACTGGCAAGCACAGTTGACAAGCATGGCAATGTGAACCTGAGCCCGTTTAGCTTTTTTAATGTATTTAGTGCAAACCCTCCGGTAATGATCTTCTCACCGTCGCGCAGGGGAAAGGACAATACTACCAAGCACACTTATCAAAATGTACTTGAAGTGCCTGAGGTGGTAATCAATATGGTTAACTATTCCATAGTTGAACAGGTCTCATTGGCCAGCACGGAGTACCCAAGAGGTGTTAATGAATTCCATAAAGCAGGTTTGACTGAAATCACCTCGCTCAAAGTAAAGCCTCCAAGAGTGGGTGAATCGCCGGTGGCATTTGAGTGTAAAGTAGAAAAGGTCATTGCTCTAGGTTCTGAAGCAGGCGCAGGCAATCTGGTAATGGCCCGGGTTGAACTTATTCATATCCATGCACTATATCTGAATGAAAAAGGAATGTTAGACACTACCAAACTGGACCTGGTAGGTCGTATGGGAGGTGGTTGGTATAGCAGAGCTTCCGGAAACTCCCTGTTCCAAATTCCCAAACCAACCAAGAAAACTGGCATGGGAGTAGACCAGCTCCCGTCATCCATAAGAAATTCCAGAATCCTAACAGGAAACGATCTAGGACGATTGGGGAATTCAGATCAATTACCGGAAAGTGATACAATCCTGAAGTGGAAAGATAATGCAGAGATTAGCCCTTTGCTCAAGCATTCGGATGCCA
>QIEB01000062.1 GCA_003229495.1 Flammeovirgaceae bacterium | reverse complement strand
ACGGGCTCAGGTTCACATTGCCATGCTTGTCAACTGTGCTTGCCAGTGCAATTGGTCTGGGGGCCACAGCAGCCAGCAAATGCCCGAGCAGTGCTGGTACTGATAGTTCCTTTGGATCAATGGTGGTGGTACTATTCATAAGTTGAGGGAAGGATTTTGGTCTGGACCTCGCCAAAGCCAACTTTTAATCCGGGTTTTTCTGCCCAACCACGCATGGTAACGGTATCGTAATCTTCAATAAAAGTACGCTGGGAACCGTCGCTTAAGTTCAAAGGTTTGGTGCCTCCCCAGCACAATTCCAACATAGAGCCAAAACTGTCAGGCTCCGGACCGCTGATAGTTCCGGAGGCCATCAAATCCCCTACTCGCAGGTTGCATCCATTTACTGTATGATGGGTCAACTGCTGGGCCATATTCCAATACATGTACTTGTAATTAGACTTGCATATTATATTTTGCTCGCCGTCTGATGGTGTAAGGCTCATCTCCAGGTTGATATCGAAGTTATGAGGGCCTTCAAATTCAAGATAGGGAAGGACCTGAGGTTCCTGTACGGGGCCCTGGGTTCTAAAAGGTTCCAGGGCTTCTAAGGTAACTACCCAAGGGGACATGGATGAAGCGAAATTTTTCCCCAGGAAAGGCCCTAGCGGGACATATTCCCATTTCTGAATGTCCCTGGCCGACCAGTCGTTAAAAAGTACCATACCAAAGATATAATCTTCGGCATTTGCCAGGGGAATAGGCTGGCCAAGTCGATTTTCCTTCCCAATCACAAAAGCCATTTCCAATTCAAAATCCAATTGGTTAGAAGCTTGGAACAACGGGCTCTCTGCCCCGGTGGGCATGACCTGACCGGTTGGTCGATGTATTGGTATACCGCTTTCGATTATGGAGGATGGTATGCTACCGGGATGTGCTTCCAATTTGGAAGAAGTGGGTTCTCTGGTCCCCTAAACATTTTACCTACGTTGGTAGCGTGTTCCAGACTGCTATAAAAATCAGTATAGTCGCCAACTTGCAGAGGTAAATGTATTGTGGCTTCCGACTGATCGACCAGGATATGGTCATGCTCCTTAAATGGTGATTGATTTTCCGAAAGCCACTTCTGAACCTTGAACCGGATTTCATTGGTGGTGGTTTTACCCAATGCAATAAAGCTATTAAGGGTGTCATTGTGGAACACCTGATGGTCAATTGGCGGGTCTTTAATTAACTCCAGCGCACTAACAACGGCCATATCAACAATCTGCTCACCTATGGCAATTCCTACCCTCTTTTGGTTGCTACCTACCGAAAAAATGCCAAAGGGTAAGTTTTGGATGCTAAATTGGGATTCTTCTGATCCAGGAATCCAGCTATTTATAGTATCCATAATTCATTCAATCCAAGACTTATAATACTTACCATCATCGATTTGCAAGGCATTTTCAGTGACCATCATCGGTTTGAAGGTGTCCACCATTACCGCCAACTCTTTAGTTTCCTTTTGACCTATACTACCTTCATACAGACCTGGATGAGGTCCATGAGGTATCCCTGCAGGATGCAGGGTAATATTGCCTTTCTTTACGTTGTTTCTGCTCATGAAGTTGCCTTCGACATAATAGAGTATTTCATCTGAATCTATATTGGAGTGGTTGTACGGAGCTGGTATTGCCTGGGGATGATAATCGTACAGACGGGGACAGAATGAACAAACTACAAATGCGGAGGATTCAAAAGTTTGATGTACCGGAGGTGGTTGGTGCACTCTGCCTGTAATGGGCTCGAAATTGTGAATGGAGAATCCGTAAGGAAAATTGTATCCGTCCCAACCCACCACATCAAAAGGATGGGTAGCATATACCAATTCATGAAGACTGCCTTGCTTCTTGATTTTCATTAGGTATTCGCC
>QIEB01000089.1 GCA_003229495.1 Flammeovirgaceae bacterium | reverse complement strand
ATTACCAGGTATCGTTTTCGCCGTGTCAGATTACCAAACACTATAAACCCTCCCTAGCTACAATTACTGTTTTGTGATCTTCAGAAAGTTCCGTAACCGGAGCGGTGACGCCCGACTCCTCACCGAATAAGAAATTAAGTAAAAACTGATCAAATTTTCTATAAAGCAATCTTGCCGAAACTTGCAATTTTGTGACTTGCTGATCAGGCACCTTGAACTCAAATTTGGTTTGACTGAAGGGTTCAACATCCATGGTTCTTATGGTTGAGGGACATGGGAAACTAAATTCTGCTTTGTCGGAAAATCCAGGGAACATAGAGCGCCGATACCTGACACCCACCATTTCCCATAGATTATGTTTATCAATCAAATTACCGTATTGATCAACTGGTTCAGCTTTGAAAATAAATGTACCTGGTTCAATAAAATGATCTTGGTCTTTCATGCCGGAGGTAAAAATTACATTTCCATCCTGATCGGTGACAATGATTTCCACCCAGGCTTGTATTATATCCAGGGGGCCAGTGGGAAATTCATGTCCCACTTTATTATTGGTGATAACCACTTGTATCTTTACATCTTCCCCAGGTACGACTTGGTCCGGTACTACTAATTCCACAGGTACCGCCGGTCCTTCTTTCCATTTATCAGCAATTTCCGGAATCTCAAATTTGCCCTGAAGCCATTTTTTGGTTAAAGCAACATGCTCTTCTGCTCCCGGGAGGTCTAGGGCGATAGGAAGAAATTGATTGGCCGCCAGGAAGCGATGGCTGCGGTGCTTCTTGTCGTTTTGGGATCTATTGTAATCGAGATCATCTCCGCTTCCGGGGTCTAATGACTCCATCAGCGGCATGTGGCACTCCCGGCACTCAACCGTTTTAGTCGGGTCTCCCGGATGGTTCCACCGGCTTTTTCTCCAGCTATCAAATTGATTTTGCAGTTGATTGCAGTTGAACCCACCCTACTTGGTTTATTTCCTCATCAATGAATTGCTTGTGACAGCCCGCACAAAATTCCGGGCTTTTAAAAAGCTTGCGTTGCAGGCTTTCTACATGATATCGTGGATAAGAACGGATTAGAAAATCACTTATAGTCTTTGCATAGTCTCCTTCCATGGTTTCAAACATGTATCGCTTGGGTTGAGCAACTACGTAATTCGCATTACCCTTGATGTCGGTCTCTTTAATGGCATGACAGGCGAGACAGGAGATCCCTTCCTGATATCCGATGAGGTTGGTTAAATCATCTTCAGCAGTGTAAATGTTTTTAGACCCTGAAAAAAGAGAGATCGGGTCATGGCAATCATGGCAACCGCCACAATAACGGGTGCTTTCCGGGCCATTCTGTTGGGCCATAACACTTTGAACCTTTTGAAATCCCACATCCATGGCCGAATAACGGTGGGCGCTAACCTGCCATTCTTCAAAGATTTCCTGGTGGCAGCCTGAAGTACCACAGCCTTCCGAGCCTCCCAAGGATTGGGCGTCGAAAGCTTCTCCGGTATTGGTGTCGGCCAAACTAGGGGCAAATGGACGATCATGTCCATAGAGAAAACTGTAATCATCGGGAAATTCATTATTCATTTTTGCCGGCTCATAGCCGGACACCAAGAGCACTACAAAAGCAAACAGAATGACAGCAATGATTAGTGTTCCCTGCAGGTATTGACTTTCCGCTTTGATAATAGGTTTTATGGCTACTGTCTTACGCGCTTGGTAATCCCTGATCATTATTAAAACCGTATGGGGAACCAGGAAGGCGATCAAGGCAAAGGTTGACACGATGTGAATCAAATCCCAGGTATGACTTATTTTTGTTAGAAAAACCGCCTGGTAGGCTAGAATAAGGCCGCTTATGGCTGCAATTACAGTGATTATCATTGATATATAGCCTGTGAGCATAAAATGGCTCATTTTCATGGACCGATATCTTAGCCAGTGTCGAATCTGATTTATTGTGTGCATTAAAACCATTACTTGATTGGACACGCTGAAAGGGAGAAAATAAATAGAAAGTCCAGTAAGAGTTTCGAATAACAATAATCCGGAGACAAATAATACAAGATTATGTTGCCACTCGCTTCTTTTAGAGTATTTCTTAGGTCGTTTCAAAGGCATGACATCAAGGGCTCTTCCATTGCACTAGCAAATTACGATTTAATGTTAGGACTAAAAAGTCAAAAACTTTGGCTTATCGTACAATGACATTTATCAGGTTTTCATAAAAACAGTGGAGTTTAATCCAAACTTGCCGATGGGGGAATTGAGTTTCTCCCGGGTGTGGTTTTTATTTATGCCCTCCTGGAAGCGTTACCCCGGTGGATTCTAAATAAAAAGCCCTGTACTTCGTACAAGGCTTCTTGTTTGCAGAGGGTGAGGGATTCGAACCCCCGGTACCTCGCGGTACAACGGTTTTCAAGACCGCCGCGTTCGACCACTCCGCCAACCCTCTG
>QIEB01000235.1 GCA_003229495.1 Flammeovirgaceae bacterium | reverse complement strand
GGACTCTGGTGTTGATTTAGTTACCGTGAATTCATGACATTCATTAAAAGCGGCAAATTGAATTAATTTCGATTTTAATTCATATAACAGGAGGTCAGTTAGTTTTACATGAGGTTCAAGGGCCAGGTTTCTTATCTCCAATACCTTACGGTCCCGGTGGGCTTTTGGGTCCATACGACCGATAAATACGGTACCATATAATATAGGTAAACTAAAATATCCGTATTTTCTTTTATCCACTGGGTAATAGATCTCTGTTTGATAATCAAAGTCAAACAGGTCCTTCACCCTTTTTCTTTGGATCACCGCATTGTCAAAGGGAGATAGCAGGTGGAGTTGTTTAATAACTCTTCCTGGTATACTGTCAAGATACTTGGGGAAACTATAGTACGCTTTGTTTGAATCTTTAATATTCACAGGTACTACCAGACCTTGCGCTGCTTTGTTGTCTAGCACTGATTGAACCTCTTTTCCGGAAATGAATCTTTGATATCGTATCTCAGAAACTGAAGTCAGCCCATGTGCTTGTATGGCCTTTTGGCATCGATGCCAAATGTATTCGGATATTGAGGGCTGAGTTTGAGTGTGCGTGTGTAGTGCGGGAATCACTCGCTCTGAAATATCATATAACCTGTGAAAAGAGTCTCGTGACTTTATCGCAACGCTGCCTTCCATGAATAATTCATGAAGCGCCTGTTTGGCTGGCTTCCAGTTCCACATACCACCGGATGGCGATTTAGGGGTTTCGAAATCCCTGGCATAGAGAGGTCCCTCTTTTTTTATTTTTTCAAGCACCTGTAACTTAAAAGAGGGGTCAACATGGTACCAGTGTTTAGCCTTGGTTGACAGGGCGTGCATCACCGGCAGTGAGTATCGATATTCCTTCATGGGCAGGAAGGCCGCTGCATGGCTCCAGTATTCAAATATGGAGCGGTCTTTGGCTAACAAAGTATTGAGAAATCGGGGTTCATATCCAGGCCGTGTCCACAGGGTGTGATGATGGGCCCTTTGGATCACCGAAATTGCATCTATCTGTACATAACCCAGATGCTCGATGGCCTTAAGAGTGGCCTTTTTTCCCTTACCGAATTTAGGTTTTGCTGATAGTAATCCCTGTTGGTTGAGGGCAAGTTTTCGGGCGGCCGACTTGGAGATGGAAATCATTTTTTAAATTCAACTGCACCTAATTTATTTAATTTCTGCTTAAAGGAGCAGTTGGTGACTTAGTGAATTAGCGAGTGCACATGTTGCCAATTCATAATTCATCACTTATCACTAATCAAACCGGTTTAAATTGCTCAAACGCCTGTTGACAATTATTACAGTAATGCAACGAACGGCAAAGGGTAGGGCCAAAGGGGGATTTCATTTCAGTGTGGTCACTATCGCAATAGGGGCAGGGAACTCTCTCCAGAATATCCAGATCAGGGATCACTTGATACTTTCCTGGCGGAGCCAATCCAAATGCTTTCAAGGCTTTTCGGCCTTTTTCTGTGATTTTGTTGGAGCTCCAGTGTGATTTAAAACTGATATTCACTTCAAACTCAACTCCTTTTTCAATTAGTACCTGCTCCACTTCTTTTTTCATATAATCCATGGCTGGGCATCCCACAAAAGTAGGTGTCATCTCTAC
>QIEB01000047.1 GCA_003229495.1 Flammeovirgaceae bacterium | reverse complement strand
ATATAGGCCATAACGTCGTTTGCATAAGCGGTAACAAAAATATCCTGACCAACTAATCTTTTCAGATATATTGAATAGTCAACCACTACCTCACCACCTAATGCCACCCAGGTCTGATTTCCCAGCCGCCAGGTTTGTACCGGATAGTGTGGGTAGCTGGCAGGAACAGGATCTCCTGAGGCAATCACATTGAGCCAATGACTTGCCCATTGACTTTGATATGGAGTATCCGAAGCAGCTAATAGTTTTAATTCATTGACCTCAAGCGGATCAATGAGAGACAATTCCAACTCGTTATAGGATGTGAGTAAACTTGGGCCTAGCTCGGTCATCGTTTCCTCCATAACCCTGGAAACCGCAGCGGAAAGTTCACGTCCATACTGTTTAGCCAATGGAACGGTACGCCTGGGAAGGGGGTTTTGGTCACCTCCGCAGCCAGCAAAAAAAAGTGCCACTGCGCCAGGGTATTGAGATTCCAGATCATTTTGAGCAAAACCAGGATAGTCACCTGACCACTGATAGCCACTTAAAGTAGTGGCATGACAGGCATAGCCGAAAACCACCGCCTGTAGTGTCCCGTCGGCATGCGTCAATTTTAATACTGGTACGGAGTGATCAACAGGTCCGTTTAATTCTTGAGCAACTAAAATGTCCTTCTCCAAATTATTGCGTCTGTTTACCGCGAATCTAAGCTGGCCAATACCGGAAAACATTTGAGAAGGTTTCATGTTGGTCATGGCCTCTGAAACCACTTCAATAATTTTATTTTGCAGCCAATAAGAATAGTCTTCTATTTTTTGTTTCTGATCATCATCCAATGGGTATATGTGGGTCAGGGACTGACTAAGTACAGGCCCGGAATGAGTATGTGAGCTGGTTAACATAATCTGGGAACGATCCAATTTAAATTTATCCATAAGTTTGGCGGCTACCGCATCTGAAATAACTTTCGGAAATCCCAGCAAATTGGAATCTTCAATAGCCAAAGCCTTAACCCAAAGGTCGTGTAATGAGCTATCCGCGGGTCGATCGCGAGCCGAATATCCTGCCATCCACATAGGAGTTTCAGGGGTAATGATGCCAGCCCCTGCCAGCCCCCACCCCAGCCTTCCAGGAGCGCTCCTGGGCGGCCAGAGGTTGACCGCAATGGAAGATCATCCCGAGCATTGCCATGCACAAAATGACAGGTCGTTTCCACTGATTTAAATAGATGAGCACCATTCCTCTGTTAATTTTTGCTTTTAGAACAACGTGACTGCTGAAACCTATCCAGCTACTTTATCATGCTGGGCATCCCACTTAAGATATTTCCTTTGACGAAATGATTGAACACCCATCATACAAGCCACCACGCCATAAAATCCCAGCGTTTGATCGCAATTCAGGGGTTCGTTTTTCCGGATTGCCCCTAATAAGTTCCGGTGGTGTAAAGTAATATCCTCATCGCCGGATTTTTTATGGGTATATAATGCTGTATTTTTCACATCTTCTCCAGTACTGCTAATTATGGCTTGGTTTGTGGTCTCTTGAGGTGTTACAACGAATCCATCTTTTGTAAATTCCAGGGTCGCTTTGTGTCCTCTAATTACATGTTTTATGGGTGTGTCATTGGCCAATGATGAAACCACCATAACGGTTGTTTTTTCAGGGTAGTCCAGCA
>QIEB01000325.1 GCA_003229495.1 Flammeovirgaceae bacterium | reverse complement strand
TATCTGAATTTTAGCAATGCTAACTAAAAGGATTATTCCATGTCTTGATATAAAGGACGGTCGTACTGTAAAGGGTGTGAACTTTGTGTCACTGATAGACGCCGGCGATCCAGTGGAACAAGCGGCGTTTTACTCCCATATGGGTGCTGATGAACTGGTTTTTTTAGACATTACTGCCACTATCGAGAATAGGAAGACCCTGGTAGCACTGGTAAGGAAAGTTGCCTGCGAAATCAATATTCCTTTCACCGTGGGGGGTGGTATTTCACAAGTGGAGCATGTATCGGACTTGCTTAAGGCGGGAGCAGATAAAGTATCTGTGAATTCAGCCGCTGTAGGTCAACCTCAATTAATAAACCAATTAGCCGCCACATTTGGGAGTCAGTGTATTGTAGTAGCTATTGACTCCAGAAGTCAGGATGGAAAGGACATGGTATATACCCACGGTGGTAGCAGGCCCACTATCCTGGAAACCCTCAGCTGGGCAATTGAAGTTGAAGAAAGAGGTGCGGGTGAGATATTGCTTACTTCAATGGACCACGATGGCACCAAAAATGGCTTTGCCAATGAACTTACCAACCAACTATCCACTGAGCTTACCATTCCTGTAATTGCTTCAGGCGGAGGGGGTACGGTACGTCATTTTATTGAGGTGTTTACCCGCGGAAAGGCTGATGCAGCGTTAGCAGCAAGTATCTTCCACTTTAACGAAGTGGATATTATGGATTTAAAGGAACAATTGCAGGCAGCAGATATACCCATGCGAATATGAACAAGGAATTAAATTTTGATAAAAGTAACGGTCTGATACCAGCGGTAATTCAAGACAGCAAAACCAACCGGATATTGATGCTAGGATATATGGACCAGATGGCGTTGGATGAAACCAGAAAGTCCGGAAGGGTGACTTTCTATAGTCGCACCAAACAGCGATTGTGGACCAAAGGGGAGACATCAGGAAGAATTGGACTCCATACAAGCAGATTGTGATGGGGACACCTTGCTGATAAGCGTCCGCCCCCAGGGCCCTACCTGCCATTTAGGTACAGACACTTGTTTTGGATCTGAAAATAAGGAAAGTGGCCTTCAGTTTTTACAGGAGTTGCAAAAAATAATAAAAAACCGAAAAGAGACAGCGCCTAAGGGTTCATATACTGCCTCCCTTTTTGCTTCAGGAATTAACAAAATAGCCCAAAAAGTTGGAGAGGAGGCGGTAGAGGTAGTAATTGAAGCTAAAGAACCAGATACCCGGAATTTGAAAGATGAGACGGCAGATTTGTTGTTTCATTTATTGGTACTACTGGAAGAAAAGGAAGTTGATTTTTCCGAAGTTGTGGAAATATTAAAGGAAAGACACAATCCCAGGAAATAACAGATTGCAGCGCCAACAGGTTTGCCGCTCGATGCTTTAGTTAAAAAGGGTCCCAGTCTTTCCAGGAGGAACAATGCCCAAATGTTTATATGCTCGTTCCGTAGCTTCTCTGCCACGAGCGGTCCTTTTGATATATCCTTCCTTTATCAAAAAAGGCTCATAGACTTCCTCTATGGTATCTGCCTCTTCACTGCAGGCCGTGGCAATGGTGCTTATGCCTACCGGTCCCCCTGCAAATTTCTCAATGATTGTCCTTATCCTATTGTCCATGTCATCCAGTCCGTTATCATCCACTTCCAATGCTGTTAGTGCCATGTCCGCAATTTCCTGGGTAATTCGTCCCTCCCCCTTTATTTGAGCAAAATCCCTGGTGCGACGTAACAAATTGTTGGCCACCCGGGGAGTACCTCTGCTTCGTCTGGCTAACTCAAAGGCTGCATCATTTTCGATAGGAGTTTCCAGGATTTCCGCAGACCTTTTTACAATACCACACAATATTTTGGCATCGTAATACTCTAATCTGGAATTGATTCCAAATCTCGCCCGCAGGGGGGCTGTTAATAGACCTGCCCTGGTGGTTGCCCCAATCAAAGTAAATGGGTTTAGGGTAATTTGAATAGATCGTGCGCTGGGACCGGAATCGAGCATTATGTCAATTTTATAATCCTCCATGGCTGCATAAAGATACTCTTCAACCACTGGATTCAGCCGGTGGATCTCATCGATAAACAGTACGTCGCGCTCATCCAGATTAGTCAAAAGACCTGCCAGGTCACCAGGTTTGTCCAGCACCGGCCCGGAGGATATCTTTATATTTGAATTCAGTTCATGGGCTACTATGTGAGCCAGGGTGGTTTTGCCCAGACCGGGTGGACCATGCAGGAGTACATGATCGAGCGGTTCAGCTCTTTGTTGGGCGGCCTGAACAAATATCTTTATGTTTTCAACCACTTTTTTCTGACCGGAAAATTCGCCGAAATTTACCGGTCGAAGGGCTTTTTCAAATTCCTTTTCAGCTGGACTTAATTCGGAGGGGTCCCCACTGAGATAATCTTCTCGCATATCAAAAAATTCTCGGGTTAAGTTAAACAACATAATATCAATTAGGAATTAGAAATGAGAAATTATGAATTTTTCGGGCTTAGCGCTTGGCGTTAGGCGCGTTTGCGGGTTCCAGGCTGCGAGATGCAGCAACAGCGTGTTGCTGTATGCTCTTGCTGTTGCTTGAGAGTAATTATTCATCCTAAATTGTCAATTGTTAATTGTATCAATACTTCTTTAACTTTAGATATTGATCTTTTGCCTTCCTGCACTAGCAATGACTGAATCCCAAAGGAAAAACATCCTCTACTCATTCGCACTAATTTTAGCAATGGTGTTGGTATGGTGGTTAAGGGAATCGAAGAATAACCTGCAGGATTGGGAGAAGGTAGAGTTAACTGGCGCC
>QIEB01000533.1 GCA_003229495.1 Flammeovirgaceae bacterium | reverse complement strand
GAACAGAGGAGTTCACTGACCTAAGTCAGGTTGGGGCTCCAAGGGCTGCTGTCTCTGCAGTATGGGATTTAATCGTTGGTGATTTGATTGCCGCAATACCTGATTTACCGGAATCCTATGGGGACAGTGAAAGCGGACGGGCCACTTCCTGGGCAGCCAAAATGGTGCTAGCGGACTCGTACTTAAATATTGAAAATTGGACGGGAGCCAGGGATTTGGCAGATGAGGTTATTGGCAGTGGACCTTTCGCACTAATGCCGATTGATCAACCGGATGATTTCCTTCAAATGTTCGGACCAGAGGTAGTTACCTATCCGGAAGATATATGGTCTATGCATTTCTCTGAAACCAATGGCAATTTTATTGCCACCTTTATTCACCGGTTTGGTTTCGGATTCTCGGTTTCAGGATTTTTTGCCTGGCTTCCGGTGACAACTTCATACATAGGAAGTTGGGACACCAATGATCTTAGGCAGCAATTTAATTTATATGAATATGTGATCAATGCTCCGGGCGATACCATGTTCCTGCCAGAGCCGTTTCCGCTTTTCAAAAAATACCAGGATCCCGGGGCTGCTTCTGCAGTTGGTAACCGAAACAACATACCTGTACACCGGTTAGCTGAAGCCTATTTGATCTATGCGGAAGCAGCAAGTCAGGCTGAAGGCGGACCCTCGGCCTCCGCTCTCGAAAGACTGAACACCATTCGTAGAAGAGGTTATGGATTGGATCCCTTCTCGCCTTCTGCTGTTGACTATCTTTCAGGAATGAGTCAGGAGGTATTTCGAGAAACGGTAATTCAGGAAAGAGCCTACGAGTTTGTTTTGGAAATTTTGGAAATGAAACGATGGAATGACTTGCTTAGAACGGGCACCGCCCAGGAGAAAGTAGAGGCCTCAGGCCGTGCATGGAGTGATGTAAGTTTATTGTTTCCCATCCCTTTGGACGAAATTAACAATAATCCCGAAATGTCCTCTGCCGATCAGAACCCAGGCTACTAAATAAAAGTACCATCTTTAAATAGGGGTCTAGAATTCGGATTATTTTGACGGAATCGGGGAGAGTTTTAGAAATATGTTTATTGATACTACTTTTTAAGGGGATTTGATGGCCACTTGGTGGTTTCAGTTATGCTTGCTCATGGTAAGAGGATATATGAACACTAAATGGTATGAGAACAAAACTATCTCCTTAAGTGATTAAGGGTGATTCAAATTGCATATAAATCCACAGCAGTGGGATTTTAAGAGCGGTTACCAAATTGTTAGGCTTATGTCATAGGTTAGGAGCTGAAAACCTTTGAATTAAATGAACAATTTTTAATTGTGTGGGGAAGAATATTATTCAAATATTTAAGACAATGCACAGAATAACACTACTTATCCCAATAGGCTTTTGCTTCTGGCTTTCAAATTGTACAAGGCAAGGACCGCCAGATGCAGCGATTGTCCCCACGCTACAGGTGAATGAAACTGCTGAGCATAGGACTATGGTTTCCGCAACTTTTACAACGATCCCCAATTTTACTTTCGACATGTGGATGTATGAATCTAGTCCGGTCTTTTCACACTCAGATACTAGCACAGATGCTCGGAAAGAATGGAAGGACCGGACCAATTATCGTTTTATCAATTTTCGGACATTATCAGATGGTGTACTAGAATTGGAGCATACAATTGTCGGAGGTGAAAATATCATCCTCAAAACCACGATTACTCCAATCAGTGGAGGTATTGACATTGTGGTTAGTCCAATTTTAGTGGACACGCTGTCGCAAGTAACAGAAATATTGCCAGTGCCTAATCTTTGTTTTCAAACGCGTAATGCAGAAGTCTTTAAAAGTGATTCTGCCAACTATCAGGAGTTTGTAAAGCGGTGCTTCATTTTTACCAACAAAGGCCAGACCTTTCTGGATAGAACCACAAGGATAAAGAATACAGTGTTCTTTTCAGAAGACGATCCAAGGATGAATCCACCAATGGCACAGCTCTATACTGCATCCTGGCGGAAGGACATACCGGCTATGTCCAAGATGTTTGGCGCTGGTCACAGTCC
>QIEB01000167.1 GCA_003229495.1 Flammeovirgaceae bacterium | reverse complement strand
AAAGCAGATGTTTCTAAGTAATTTATCCTTTCTTTAGAATTCTGGATATTTTTATATCTGAGGTACTTAATCCTTCTTGGCTGATATCTAAATCTTCATCTTTATCATAATCGATCAATCCGAAAGAGCCAAACCTTGTACCGTCCCCACTCCAATTCAAAACAAAACTACTTCCATTATAATGGTAACCCTTCAGTATTATTGTACTTCCATTACTCCCACCCATCAATAAATCACTCCGACTATCATTATTCATATCCCCTAAAACAATAGATTCAGCAGGCTCTAGTGCTCTGTAAAAACTAAATATTCTTGTTAGATGTATCCGATAATAACTCCATAAACTATATTTTTTATGGAGTACGTTATGAATAAAAAATACATTGTTCGTCTAAATGACGAAGAACGCCAGGAATTGGTTTTGGTGATTACAAAACTCAAGGGAACCTCGCAAAAAGTAAGGCGTGCCCAAATATTGCTTAAAGCTGATGCTGATGGCCCCAATTGGCCTCACCATCAAATTGCCGAAGCATTTTTATGTCGCACCAAAACCGTGTCAAATGTTTGTAAATCTCTGGTGGAAAGGGGATTTGACATAACATTGAATGGCAAGAAGCGTGATACACCGCCCCGCGCCAAGTTGCTTGATGGCCAGCAGGAGGCAAAGATAATTGCACTAAGGTTAGGTGAGCCGCCGGAAGGTTATGGCAATTGGTCTCTGCGACTCATCGCCGAGAAAGCGGTTGAATTAGAAATTGTGGAATCTATCAGTCATACGACCGTAAGTACCACGTTAAAAAAAATAAAATGACGAAGCGGAAGATTCAGTATTGGGTGATACCGCCGGAGAAAAACAGTGAATTCGTAGCATGTATGGAAGATGTTCTTAACGTCTATTCTATGCCATATGATCCGGATTTTCCCAAGTTATGTATGGATGAACAGCCTGTGCAATTGCTCAAGGAAACTCGAAACCCAATTCCGGCCACCGTGGATCACCCTCGTAGAGTGGATTATGAATATGAGCGTGCCGGGACAGCCAGCATATTTATGTTTACAGAACCATTGTCCGGCTGGCGTAAAGTCAGTGCCCGCCCAAGGCGTACGAAGGTTGATTGGGCGTTGGAGATGACCCGTTATGCCGATGCCAAAAAGGTAATACTGGTTTGTGATAATTTGAATACGCATACCAAAGGAGCTTTCTACGAAGTTTTTCCTCCTGATCAGGCACGTAAAATTGTGGAAAAAATTGAATTTCACTATACGCCCAAACATGGCAGTTGGCTCAATGTTGCCGAAAACGAGTTGAGTTCAATGACGCGACAGTGCCTGAAAGATAGGAAGATGACAAATATTGATATGCTGAAAAGGGAAACGAGTGCGTGGGCTATGAATTCTAATGAGAAACAGAGAGGTGTAAACTGGCAATTTAAAGTAGAAGATGCCAGGCTAAAATTACATTCGCTCTATCCGAATATTTAATCTTTACAAAGCACTAAGGACTTTAGGATGGGTTTGGTTCCGTGAACATCGCCCATTCTTGACCGCAAAGTTTGCATAATATAGGCCCCTTGATTCATGGCACCCTCAAAATTCTTTTGAAACATTTTGATATCATTATCGCTCCAGCCAAGTTCACGCAAATTCTTTCCCAGTTTTGGGATCACTCCAGTTGCTACCAGTGCTTGCTTACATCGTTCTTGGAACGATGCCGCTGTCGGGCCGCCAAGACTGGCTGAAGCGTAAGTCGATGATGTTGCCGCATCCAATGCGCCACAAGCAGAGGAAATGGCACCGCTCAAG
>QIEB01000339.1 GCA_003229495.1 Flammeovirgaceae bacterium | reverse complement strand
CGGGTAATATCCGGAAAAATGGATCCATAATATGGCAACCCATATCTCCGAGAGCTCCGGTACCAAATGCCCACCAACCGCGCCAGTTGAAAGGCAGGTAGGCAGGGTTGTAGTCTATGAATTCTGAAGGTCCCAGCCATAAATCCCAGTCCAATTCGGAGGGGATCCCAAAGGTACCGGTAGGAGTGGGGATGCCCTGCGGCCAAACAGGTCTATCGGTCCAGGCATAAACCCTGGTGACTTCACCGATAAGACCGGCATCAATAATTTCCTGGGTACGACGAACTGGTTCCTCAGAGGCCCATTGATTGCCCATTTGAGTTACAACTTTATACTTTTTGGCTGCCTCGGTAAGCAGCCTTGCTTCTTTAATACTATGTGCTAGAGGTTTTTGTAAATAAACATGTTTACCCATTTGCATGGCGGTAAGTGCCGCCACGGTATGTGTATGATCAGGAGTTGATACGGTAACGGCATCAATATCTTTTCCTTCTTTATCTAACATTTCTCTAAAGTCCCGGTAGTATTTAGCTTCAGGAAAATTGGACTTTGAATTAACAGCCATACGATCATCCACATCGCAGAGAAAGGCAATCCTGGCATTTGGGCTTTTGGCTATAGAAGTTAAATCAGATTTTCCCTTTCCTCCAACACCGATGCCTGCAATGAGGAGGGTGTCACTTGGGGCCACCTGCCCAACCCCGCCTAATACATGTCTGGGAACAATGGTGAATACAGCAAGTGAAGCAGCTGAGGCTTTAACAAATTTTCTACGTGAAACCTTTTTTTGAATAGATCGCTTCATTATCGGTGGTTCTTTAGTGCAGGATTAGAATTAGACATTAATATAAGCCTAAGGTTGATGAAAATCAAAAATGCTCAAATTATTTATAATTCATCAAGGTATCAATTTCCAGCACTGGGAACATGAAAGTGTATGCGGGTGAGAAACGAAGAGAAAACAGCACGAAGACCTCGAATTTCATCCTGGTCCCCGCGCTGTTTTGTGGAGCATATCAGAGTCGAACTGATGACCTCTACGCTGCCAGCGTAGCGCTCTAGCCAGCTGAGCTAATGCCCCAATGAGTGCAAATATAAATGTTTCCTGATTATTTTAAAACGGACGGCGGGCCTTTACAAAAATACCATGGTAATAATTCTTATTCTCAACTACGCCAAGTTTAGTGGAACTGTGGATGAACTGAATGTCTTTTCCATTTTCAACTTTGGTCACCATGCCTACATGGGTGATCTTCCTTCTACCTTTCTTGGCAGAAAAGAATACCAGATCACCGGGCTTGAGCTGGTTGATCTTAACAGAATTACCAAATTTGCTTTGCTCGGCCGAGGTCCGGGGAAGTGTTAATCCCGCCTTTTTGTAAGAAACACAAAGCAAGCCGCTACAATCCATGCCCCGCTTACTGGTTCCGCCGTATCTGTATGGAGTACCGGTATAGGAACGGGCAGTTGAAATGGCTGTTTGGATCTTTGGGTCTATGGAGTTTCGGTTTTTGGAGCTGACACAACCGCAGAGGACTACCATCATACCTATATAAAAAAGCTTCATCAAGGGGCTCGTGTTTCTCCTAAAACGTAAAAAATGGTCCTGCAATTTCAAATATAAGACGATTTGTACATTTTTATGGCATAAATACTATTTTAGCATCCACTTAACACA
>QIEB01000017.1 GCA_003229495.1 Flammeovirgaceae bacterium | reverse complement strand
TGGAAGTACCGGACCCCTCTCTACCAATCCTGAAGATGGGAAGCCTTATTTTCATGGTTTCCCATCTTTAACTAACCGCGATGTGGTAAGCAGCTATGAAAAGCTTCGTCAACATCTGGGAATTAATGGTATTCACACCCTGATTGGCGGATCCATGGGCGGGCAGCAGGCACTGGAGTGGAGTGTGCAATCGCCAAAGTTAGTGGCCAATTTAGTGCTAATTGCCACCAACGCAGTACACAGTGCCTGGGGTGTGGCTTTTAATGAGTCACAAAGGATGGCCATAGAGACCGATCCCTCATGGAAAGAGTCCACCCCGGATGCCGGCATGGATGGTATGAAGGCCGCCAGGGCGGTTGCTTTATTATCATACAGGAACTACCAATGTTACCAGAATACGCAGAAGGAGGATAATGACCAGGTAACCGATAATTTCAAAGCGGCATCCTACCAACAGTATCAGGGGCAAAAGTTGCATCAGCGTTTTAACGCATATACCTATTGGTACTTGTCGAAAACCATGGACTCACACAACCTGGGACGAGGCAGAAATGGAATTTCTGCCGCTCTGGCAATGGTTGAAGCCCAAACTACTATAATCGGTATCCGTTCTGACGTTTTCAGAGCAGCGATTTCTGGCGATGCATATTAGTAATTCTGTGTACCATGAAATTGACTCGGATTTCGGTCATGACGGGTTTTTACTGGAGCTGGAACAGCTGTCAAAGATTATTGTCGAAGGCATGAGCCCTAACCGTAAACACATAATTGCTAATGGTTGATAACATAAAATTAGGTCTGATTGGTTTTGGGTGCGTGGGCCAGGCGTTGTACAATATTATTACCAATGAGTCCCTGCCAATTAAAGTGGCGAGGATATGTGTTAAAGATAGAGATAAAAACAGGTCGCTGCCTAATGATAAATTCACCTTCCAATACCGGGAATTAGTAGAAGACCCTGAAATTAAGGTGATAGTTGAATTGATTGATGACGCTGATGCCGCATTCCACATGGTCAAACAGGCATTGATCGCTGGGAAAAAGGTGGTTACTGCTAATAAGAAGATGGTGGCTGAGCATCTGGAGGAACTGATGACGCTCAGAGAAAATGGGGGTCAACTATGGTATGAAGCGGCGGTGTGTGGAAGTATCCCCATTGTAAAAACCATGGACCAGTTTTATAACCACGAACCAATCCAGGAGATATCCGGGATTTTAAATGGCTCTTGTAACTTTATACTGTCCCAAATAGAGAATGAGGGCCTTGATTACCAACAGGCGTTGACCGGGGCCCAGAAATTAGGTTTTGCGGAGTCAGACCCATTGCTTGACGTGGGGGGATATGACACCATGAATAAATTGGTTATTCTACTTTGTCATGCTTACGGAATAACTACCAGCCCCGGTAACTTGTGCACTATTGGTATTCAAAACCTGAAGTCACAAGATCTGGAATTCGCAAAACAGCGTGGATTTAAAATAAAGTTGGTTGCCAAGGCTGTTCGTGAAGGGGGCAAGGTATATGCCTATGTGATGCCTTGTTTTGTGGAAAGCCAACATGCTCTTAGTCATGTAAACAACGAGTTTAATGCTGTATTGGTCAAAGGTAAATATACGGATGATCATTTGTTCACCGGTAAAGGCGCCGGAGGCCTGCCCACCGCGGCATCTGTGATCGCGGATATCTATGCAACTGTGGGTCAGAAGGACTATGACTATTATAAATGGAACGCTAATATGGACATTGTTTACAGCAATGATGTGCGCCTTCCTGTCTATTTGCGTTATAAAAACACAAATGACCTGGAGGAGTTTGGGTTCGAAAATATTTGGAGTGAAGGACCATATGAGCAAGGTGGTTTCGTGCTGGGTAATGTATCCCTT
>QIEB01000194.1 GCA_003229495.1 Flammeovirgaceae bacterium | reverse complement strand
ATGCCACAGAATGGATCGGGCCCTATCACGACTACTTGATGGGCTTTCACCGGATTGCAAAGTATTATTACTATCCGGGTTGGCATGAGCCGGGTCCTGCGCTTGAATTGATCATAAACAAATCCAAATACCTTTCCCTCCCAAGTGACTTACAGGCGATAATCCGCACCGCTGCACACCGCAGTAATACCTGGGTGGCCGCTGAATTTGACAATAAAAACTCTATTTACCTGGATAAAATAATCCAGGAAGGTGAGGTGAGATTAAAGTCTTTTCCGGACCCTGTTCTGGAGCGTTTGAGAGTACACCAACGAGGTCATTGCCGAACTGATTGAGGAAGATGAAGACAGTCGCAAAGTGTATGAGTCGTTTGATAAATTCCGAAAGGGCCTATACCACTGGTCAACTATTAGTGAAAAGAATTTCTACAATAAACTAATGACAAGTTAGCTCGATTTATGCATGAGTGTTAAGTTCAGTGTACTGTGTCGTATAAGTCGCAGGTATTTTTGTCCGAGGCAATGCAAAAAATACTTGCATAGCCATAGCTACGCAAGTATTTTTTAAAGAAGCCTGCCTGCGGCTGGCAGGTATGGGGCAAAAAGAGCAAGACTTGGTTTGGCTAAAGTATGCTTAACTTAACACTAGACTTCGTATATCATGGTCAGGTTCCCAGCCAATTAGGAAACCAGCTGATGATTTCGGGAAACAGAATGATCAGCACCAGAAAGATCATCTGCATTAACACAAATGGGGCGATTCCACGGTACAAGTGCATAGTTGTTACCTGAGGTGGGGCCACTCCTTTTAGATAGAATAGCGAGAATCCAAATGGCGGGGTCAAAAAAGATGTCTGTAGATTTAGTGCAATCAGTATACCCACCCAAATCAGGTCAATTTCTAATACCAGAAAAATAGGCGCAACCACTGGAACAATAATAAATATGATTTCGATGAAATCGATAAAAAACCCTGCCACAAACACTGCCCCCATCACTAACAACAGGAATGACTGAGCAGTTAATTGAGCATTTTCAATGAGGTTTATAAAATAGGTATCACCTTCCAGGCCCCGGAATACCAGGGAGAAAGCGGTAGCTCCTACCAAAATAATAAAGACCATGCAAGTAAGATGCGTGGTCTCCTTCATTACTTCTTTAAGGATATTTATATTGAACTTACCCTGGAATGCTGTTAACAATGTGGCGCCTCCAGCTCCTACTGCTGCTGCCTCAGTTGGTGATGCAATACCAGCAAAAATGGACCCCAGAACCGCGAATATTAACAGAAACGGAAGCAGAAAGGCTTTGAACACTTTCAGCATCATCCCCTTCTGGCGGAATTGTGCAATCTCCTCCTTAGGCATACTGGGTGCAACTGATGGCTTTACCAGACTGATCACCAAAATATAGGAAATATAAAGCAAAACCAATACTACACCAGGGACAGCAGCAGCCAGAAAAAGGTCTCCAACGGATACGTTGAGTACGCTTCCCAACAAGACCAACACCACGCTCGGCGGTATTATTTGACCCAAAGTTCCCGATGCTGCGATGGTGCCGGTGGCAAGTTCCGTACTGTAACCCCTCTTTAGCATGGTGGGTAAGCT
>QIEB01000306.1 GCA_003229495.1 Flammeovirgaceae bacterium | reverse complement strand
TTATATCGTAAATCATATCAGCAACGAAAACCCCATTTGATAAAAATCGACGAACCTGTTGTATTCCCGGATTATTGACCTTAATGGCTTGCTCAGACAATTTTATCTTGTATTCCCATTTTTCTGCTTGTTTAATGGCAGATAATTTGTACACTCCCCCAAGAGCAGGCTGGTCGAAGGCGGTTACAAGTTTGGTTCCCACACCCCAAATATCGATGGCCGCTTCCTGCTCCTTAAGACTGGCAACTATGTTTTCATCCAGGTTATTGGTG
This sequence comes from Flammeovirgaceae bacterium, assembly GCA_003229495.1. Lineage (GTDB taxonomy): Bacteria > Bacteroidota > Bacteroidia > Cytophagales > Cyclobacteriaceae > SZUA-3. Next base: position 2,108 of record QIEB01000306.1, on the reverse strand, counting down.
GCAACAATTTTAGTTTCGTGGAATCCATTTTGATCTAGAATTTCCCGGACCTTTGAGCTATAATATGCAAGATCTCCTGAATCAATTCGTACACCAATGAGTGATTTACCGCAGGCCTGCAACGACTTCCCTACCTCAATGGCATTTCTTACCCCTTGTAAGGTGTCGTAAGTATCAATTAGAAAGATGCAGTTGTCTGGTAAGGCTTTCGCGTAGCTACTAAAAGCCTCTAGTTCACTATCAAAGGTCATTACCCAACTGTGGGCGTGCGTTCCTGATACCGGAATTCCGAATAACTTTCCGGCTAAAACATTAGATGTCGAAGTGCATCCTCCTATGTATGCTGCCCTACTTGCACAAATAGCACCATCAATTCCCTGGGCCCGTCTCAGTCCAAATTCAAGAACTTGTTCACTTTTAGCGGCCTCATTAATTCTGGCTGCTTTGGTGGCAACCAAAGACTGATAGTTAATCATATTTAACAGGGCAGATTCGATCAGTTGACCTTGAATTATTGGGCCTTGCACTCTTATAAGTGGCTCATGGGGAAAAACCACTCTCCCTTCAGGAATAGCATCAAGACTACAGCAGAACTCCATGTTACCCAAATAGTCAACAAAGGACTCTTCAAACATTCTCGATCCTCCCGGATTTTGTAAGGTCCTGATAAAATCCAGGTCCTCTGTGGCAAACTTGAATTGTTGGAGAAAATCAATGACGTAACTAAGACCACAACTGATGGTATAGCCTCCATTAAAGGGATTTTCCCGAAAAAACAAATGGAAGACACTCTCTTTTTCCGCCAAGCCCTCTTTCCAGTAGGCATAGGCCATGGTCAATTGGTAAAGGTCTGTTAGTAATGACAAAGACCCTTTATAAATGTCCTGTGTTAACTTCAATTGATGATCAGACTATACTGACTAAAGCAGATTCATCTGCTCTTTTTTTATTTCAATGTTGTGGTAAACTCTTTGTACATCATCATCGTCCTCTAAGGTATCTATCAACTTAAACACTTCTCCTCATCACTTAATGATACCACTGTATTGGGGATTCGTTGAAGTTCGGCACTTTCCGGTTCAACGGACATTGAATCCAGTATTTTTTGCAGATTGCCAAAATCCTCGATATTGCAGGAGACATGGAAATAATTATCTTCATTGTCCACTTCCTCTGCACCCCCATCGATTAAATCCAAGGTCAATTCATCCAGGTCTGCACCTTGAGGCTGAGGGAATGCGAAAACACCTTTACGATCAAAAATAAACTCCAGGGAGCCATTGGTACCAAGGCTACCTCCAAATTTGGAGAAAGCCGCCCGAATAGAAGACACAGTACGATTCAAATTATCAGTGGTGGCCTCCACAAAGACAGCCACCCCATGAGAAGCGTATCCTTCGTAGGTGATATCGATATAGATTTCAGCTTCTGCACCAGTTCCCTTGTTAATGGCCCTTTCAATGTTGTCCTTAGGCATATTAGCACCTTTAGCATTTTGAATGGCTAATCGTAATCTGGAGTTTGCCTCCGGATCAGCTCCGCCATTCTTAGCAGCTACTGTCAATTCTTTTATCAGTTTGGTGAACACTTTACCTCTCTTGGCATCTTGTGCACCTTTCCTTCTTTTAATATTCGCCCACTTACTATGTCCAGACACTGTAGGAGTTTCTTCGCTAATTGTACAAAAATAAGCTATTTGAAATAAGAAAAAGAAAAAAAAAGCATCCCGCTGGTGGGCGGGATGCAAAAACCTAAATTAAATATGAAAAACCTAGTTAAAAAAGTGTACCTAATAAAAGGTAAAAATGAAGTTTAAAAAATAATGATGTTTCTGTTCAGTAGCCTTGCTTCTAAAAATATATATTAAAAAATGAACATCATTGAAATATCAAACTCTCGTTATCCATTCCAAATCATAAATATCAGTAAGTGTGCCAAAGTAGAGGCGCTGATGGAGAAAACACCGTAAGTAACTGACAATCAGAATGAATAAATCTATATAATTTTACTTCGTTGAGTCAGAAAAGATTGGAGCTTATCATTATGATATAGAAAAATATCATTTTGATAAGATTATCAGCTTAAAACAAGGCATTCACTTGCATTCT
>QIEB01000427.1 GCA_003229495.1 Flammeovirgaceae bacterium | reverse complement strand
ATCTTAATTCATATTCTGCAAATTGTGGATAAACCATGTACATTTGTTACTTCCCCGGTGTTTGAGTACACCTGAACATTAAAAAGACAACCAAATCATAAAATCATGGATAGAAGAAAGTTTTTACCATTTATCGTCCTGGGCGGTATCGCGTTATTTGCATTGTTAATCTTTGCCAACAGTATTTTCCTCACCATTCAACCCGGCGAAAGGGGTATCCTTTTCAAACGGTTTGCAGGAGGTTTAGATAAGGAAACAGTTTACAACCAAGGGTTTCACGTCATTGCTCCCTGGAACAATATGTTTATTTATGATGTCCGCATCCAGGAATCACTGGCCACTATGGAGGTGCTGTCAAAAAACGGTTTGACCATCAAGGTTGAGCTCTCTTATCGTTTCCAGCCAATTTCAGAGGAAATAGGCCACTTACATGACAACATCGGTTTTGACTATCACCAGAGGATCATAGTTCCGGAAATTCGGTCAGCTACCAGGGAAGTGATTGGCAAATATCTGCCGGAGGAACTGTATTCCAGTAAGCGGGAAGCCATTCAGGACGAGATCTTTCAAAGGACCAGCTCTGCCGTAAAAGAAAAATACCTGGCCATGGATGCAATATTGATCCGTGAAGTAGTACTACCCCCATCCCTGCAAGGCGCCATAGAAAAGAAATTGCAGCAGGAACAGGAGAGTCTGGAATATGAATTTAAGATCACTAGAGCTGAACAGGAGGCTGAGCGTCAACGAATTGAGGCCGAGGGAAAAGCAAAAGCTAATAGTATTATATCTGCCAGCCTGACGGATAAGATCCTTCAAGAGAAAGGAATCGAGGCCACTAAGGAACTGGCGCAATCACAAAACGCCAAGGTAGTGGTAATTGGAGGTGGGGACAGTGGATTGCCTTTGATATTGGGTGGCAATTAAATGATGAATGAGAAATGATTGATTAGTGTACCACCAAAGCATAATTCATAACTTATCATTTATCATTTCTAATTTAAGTCATTTTTTACGTAAATTAACCACCCTTCCATATAGGGATGCATCTGTTCGTCAGCAGATTATTATTTCGAACTTAATCTAAATTGTTATATGTCCAATACCGCCCAGTTAATCTTAGATGGTAAGACTTACGAGCTACCGGTTATTGAAGGAACCGAGCACGAACGTGCCATCGATATTAGTAAGTTACGCTCCTTAACCGGTGGAGTCACTACCATCGATCCAGGTTATAAAAATACCGGAGCTACCAAAAGTGCCATTACCTTTCTGGATGGAGAAAAAGGTATTTTGCGATACAGAGGCTACTCCATAGGCTACTCCATAGAAGAACTGGCGGAACGATCTACTTTTCTTGAAGTTGCTTACCTGCTGATATATGGCGAATTACCAAACGAAGAACAGTTCTCCTCCTGGAAATCTGAGATTACTATGCACACAATGGTGCATGAAGAGATAAAGAATATCCTTGATGGTTTCCCCAGCAACGCTCATCCTATGGGTGTACTATCGTCGCTGGTATCCGCCCTTACAGCCTTTTATCCCAAATCCCTGGACCCCAACCGCTCTATAAAACAAGTAGATCTTAGTATTGCTCGCATAATAGCTAAAATGCCAACCATTGCTGCCTGGGCATTCAAGAATGAGATAGGACATCCGGTAAACTATCCTGACAACACCCTCGACTATTGCGAAAATTTCATAAAAATGATGTTTGCCACACCGGCAGAAACTTACTCCGTGGATCCGGTAGTTTCCGATGCATTAAACAAATTACTGATCCTTCATGCGGATCATGAGCAGAACTGCTCGACATCTACAGTGCGTATAGTGGGCAGCTCACAAGCCAGCCTGTACTCTTCCATCTCTGCCGGTATAAGCGCACTTTGGGGACCACTACATGGCGGCGCTAATCAAGCAGTAATCGAAATGCTGGAAGGAATAAAATCCAGCGGTGGTGATACCAAAAAGTACCTTGATAAAGCGAAAGACAAGAACGACCCCTTTAGACTGATGGGTTTCGGGCACCGGGTTTACAAGAATTTTGACCCCAGGGCCACCATTATTAAGAAGGCGGCGGATGGCGTTCTGGCCAAACTGGGGGTGAACGATCCGGTATTGGATATTGCCCGGGGACTGGAAGAGGCGGCGCTCAAGGATGAGTATTTTGTTTCCCGCAAGCTATATCCCAATGTGGATTTTTATAGTGGGATCATTTATCGGGCCATGGGGATTCCTACCGAAATGTTTACGGTAATGTTCACTCTGGGACGTCTCCCCGGTTGGATTGCACAGTGGAAGGAAATGCGTGAAAATAATGAACCAATAGGCCGTCCGCGACAAGTCTATACCGGGCACAATTCTCGCCCCTATATGGAACTAGGTGAGCGATAGGTGCAACTGTTCTATCAACCAGGTGTCCCGCAGGGGATCAATCACCTGGATCCTGAAGAATCCAAACATTGCATTAAAGTTCTCCGAAAAAAGCAGAATGATCCAATCGATATCGTTGATGGTCAGGGCACATTTTATAAGGCACTGATCACTGACACCAATCCCCGCAAAACGCAATTCACCATTGTTGAGCAAAGAGTCGAAGATCTTAAAAACTACTCAATCCATTTGGCGGTAGCCCCTACCAAACGACTGGAACG
>QIEB01000293.1 GCA_003229495.1 Flammeovirgaceae bacterium | reverse complement strand
GAAACGCTATCTAAAACAGCATCAACCGCCACCCCAGTCAATCGCTTTTGCTCATCCAAAGAAATACCCAGTTTCTCAAAGGTCCGTCTTAGTTCAGGGTCTAAATCATCAAGGCTGTTAACACTAGCTTTTTGTTTTGGAGCGGAATAGTATATCATATCCTGATATTTAATTTCAGGATATTTTACATTGGGCCATTTTGGTTCACGCATAGATTGCCACTTTTGATAGGCATTGAGCCGCCATTCCAGCATCCAGTCAGGTTCTTTCTTCCTGGAGGAAATGAAGCGTATAATGTCTTCATTTAAGCCCTTGGGAGCCAGGTCTGAATCTATTACAGTCTCAAACCCATATTTATATTCAGAACTCGTAAGTTCTTCTAGTATCTCATTGTCTTTGCTCATAGTTTGATCCAGCAAAATGTAAGGTGATTCGCTGTATTCGGTGCGAAATTAAACAATAATGAGTCAATAAGGTTTGCTAACCCTATAATAAAAATCTATTACCTTATTGAGCTTATTTATAATTAATCTAAATAACGAATTATTTACACCAATCACAAAATTGTACCGGTTAAAGTTCCATTAATGAGAAATATTAGTAAAGTGATCAGGGGATTTAATAATCCAGGCTGATATGCCGATTAAGACTTTCTTCCAGGGAGATAAACGTTTCAGTTCTACGGATACCATCAATCTTTTGCACTTTGTCGTGAAGCACATCCCTAAGGTGCTTGGTATCTTTACAGTGTAACTTAACGAAGATACTGTAATCGCCAGTAGTATAATGTATTTTTACCACTTCAGGTACTTCCCGTAGCTTGGAGCAAACTTCGTCATATAAAGAATTACGCTCAAGGTATATCCCTAAAAATGCCGTTAAATCCCAGCCCAGCTTACTATAATCCATGCTTAATGTGGTTCCTTTTACGATTCCCATTTCTTCCATTTTACGCATCCGGACGTGTACGGTGCCCCCAGATACAAAGACTTTTTTGGCAATTTCGGTAAATGGAGTTTTGGCGTCTTTCATTAAGAGCTCTAAAATCTTTAAATCAATTTTATCAATTTCATAATTTTTGCTCATGGGAAAACAGTTTTACTGATAATTATCTAATAAAAGTGAACCAAAATTATCAATTATATAAAAATTATCAAAAATTTTTGTAAAATTTATAACCTCGCCAATTTTTTCTTAATTTTGAAGTACTATTTATACTGTAGGGTGATGAAATTGGCAGACATGCCCTCCTGTCTCGGGGGTGAAGAGAATGGGATAAACATAGCATAATGGTTTTCAATTCGGAAACATGGGGTTAATACTCTAAATTTGTGCTAAGGCTAACCACTTCGTGGGGGTTCGAATCCTTCTCCTACAGCTAATTTTGGGTTAATGTTGTTTGTGAAAAAGGTTTGCTGAACAGGCGGACCTTTTTTAATTACTAGACCACTATCGCGGTTTTCAAGAATTAGGAATTATTTATTTTTTTGTGTTATTTTCTACTACCCAACCTAATACCTAATGATGAAAGAGCATGTGTGGCTGAAGAATTATCCTCATGGAATACCCCATACCATTGATCCCTTGAAGTACCGGTCGATCTTAGACCTTTTTGAAGAGTGTGTTACCAAGTACGGCGATTCCCCAGCATTTGAAAATATGGGTAAACGTATCAGCTTTAACCAACTAAATATTCTTTCCGCTCAATTTGCAGCGTTTTTACAAACGTCCGCCCAACTTGAGAAGGGAGATCGAATTGTCATCCAGATGCCCAATTTGCTGCAGTATGTAGTGGTTATGTTCGGGGCATTGAGGGCTGGTCTGGTAGTGGTAAATACTAATCCCCTCTATACAATCAGGGAGATGAAACACCAGTTTAAGGATTCCGGAGCCTCAGCCATTGTTATCCTGTCAAATTTCGCCCACAACCTTGAGAAAGTTCTTCCGGAAACCTCAATCAAAACGGTAGTAATTACAGAGATAGGGGATATGCTGGGTGGATTTAAGGGAATATTGGTTAACTGGGTGGTTAAGAATATCAAGAAGATGGTTCCCAATTATCACATAAAAAATGCCATCAAGTTTAAACAAGCCTTGCATTTGGGGGCAGGATCAAGTTACATCAGGCCGTCTGTTGAAAGCAGCGATATTGCCTTTTTGCAATATACCGGCGGAACTACCGGAGTATCTAAAGGAGCTATGTTGTTGCATAGGAATATAGTGGCGAATATGGAGCAAATAGCTGCTTGGATCAAACCTGGATTGGGTCAAAAAAGCGAGGTGGTAATTACTGCACTACCTCTATATCATATTTTTGCCCTCACCATAAATTGTTTAGCCATGCTAAAAGTAGGGGCCTTAAATATACTAATTACCAATCCGCGAGATATGCCTGCATTCATTAAAGAATTGAACAATCATGCGTTTACGGTGATCACAGGAGTAAATACTTTATTTAACGGATTGCTTAATCAACCCGGTTTTGCCGAGGTTGACTTTAGTGCACTCAAAATCACCGTCGGGGGTGGTATGGCAGTTCAAAAATCTGTAGCACAAAAATGGAAGGAAGTTACGGGAGTGCCGCTAGCCGAAGGATACGGATTAACTGAAGC
>QIEB01000064.1 GCA_003229495.1 Flammeovirgaceae bacterium | reverse complement strand
TGGTAATACCTAACAGATAAGCGCCGGAAAATACTAAAGCCAAATGAAATGTCTTTGAATTGCTCCTCCTTATACGCAACGGTGCCAGCCCTGCAATAAGGGTGAGAACAGTAAGTAAAATCAAAGATAAAATCATAGGTGGGCTACTGTGCCTTCTCCAGAACAAAGATCATTCTTTCTGAGGATTGCCAATGATACGGATTAAGTTGGTAATCACCGAAATTGGCTTTTAGTTTCAAACCTGCCTTAATAAAATACCTCATAAACGCAACTTTGCGTATGGCCTTTACCCTTTCGGTAAATAAGTAGTGCCTACCTTTATCAGTAAATTTTATCTCTTTTACAATAAAGCCTTGGCTGTACCTCCGGTTGATCTCGAAATCTATGCCCCGTAATGTTTTACGCTCAGAAGGCACCAATTGATCTATCACGGTATAGGGATTTAGGAAATCTATCACCAATTGACCCTGGTTTTTCAGAGCAATCGCCGCCGCACATATGGCCTGTTCGTTTTCAAGCTCTGTGTCAAAATAGCCAAAACTGGTAAACAGGTTGAGGGCATAATCAAATGTCTCATGTCTAAATACTTGACGCATATCGTGAACATGAAAATGCAACTTATTGTTTTCGTAAGACTTGGCATGAGCAATGTTTTTAGGAGACAGATCTATCCCAACCACATCCAGTCCCCGGCTATTTAAATAAATAGCATGACGTCCCTTTCCACAAGCGATATCCAAAATATAATCACTCTGCTTGAAATCAAAAAAGGAGTTCAGGTTATTTATAAAAATCTGTGCCTCTTTTTCATCGCGATGTTCATACAAGATGTGGTAGTAGGGAGAATCAAACCAAGACCCATACCATTCTTTTGAAGTTGTTTTTGGCTTTTCTTTGTTCATTCAATAATTATGTCTTTGACCCCTGGTGTGGCTTTGGTCCTTAGTTTACCGTTTTCATCACTGTAAACGAAATATGCCTCCAATTCTTCCCGGGCAGCTACTATATCCAGGGCTTTTTGGAGTCCGAGCACCATGAATGCTGTAGCGTAACCGTCGGCAGTGGCACAATCGCGGGCAAAAACCGAAACGCTAAGCAAGTTGTGTTGGACGGGATATCCGGTATAGGGACTAATAGTATGGGCATATTTCTTGCCATCCCGTATATAGTAATTTCGATAGTTGCCGGAAGTAGCTATGGCAATATTATCTAGAGAAACCAGGGCCTGTACAGAACGTTGATGATTCTCAGGCTGTTCGATAAACACCGCCCAGGGTTTCTTTCTTTCATTAACTCCGGCAGCTGCTATTTCACCTCCTATTTCCACAAAGATATTTGCTCCTTTAAAAATTTCATCACCAGATCTACCGCATATCCTTTGGCAATGGCACTGAAATCAAGTTGGGTGTTAGGTTCCAATTTACAAACCGCATATTCATCAAAAAATATTTTCTCAAATCCAACTTTGGTCAATAGGTAGTCGACTTCATCCTGGTTTGGTATCTCACTTTTTTCTGGTCCAAACCCCCAGGCCGTAACTAAAGGCATAACTGTAGGATCAAATGCACCATCTGTTCTCTGATAGATCAATTGACTTTGAGTCAACATTTTATAAAAGTAAGGCCTTTCGAACTTGTGTAACGTACCCTTGTTGAATCGACTGATCTCAGATTCCGGCATATAAGTAGAAAGGCAAAGGTTAATGTCCTCCAGCAAAGAATCTATGGATACCTGATAACTAATATAGTTGGAAGTAAGGTACTTAACCTGGTAGCTGGTACCCATAGTGGCGCCAGTTAACTCTACCTTCTCCCAATCCTGCAGGTTATTCTTCGATTCCCTTAACCACCATACCAACACCATTGC
>QIEB01000650.1 GCA_003229495.1 Flammeovirgaceae bacterium | reverse complement strand
GTCGGTGGATTTCAGATTTTTCAGGAAATTGATGGTTCGAAAGCTCCTTCACCCAATGATCAAGCCATATATTCTGTTAATGGCCTGCTTAATGCCAATAGTATTGAACTGTTTCTATCAGTGGACCCCTCCACGGGGATTGTACAACCAAAATATTCATTAAATGGAGGAGTTGTCAGTGATCTGGGTGCCACATTTGTACTGCAGGGAAAACTACTCGATGTGGTCCAGGGCAACTATACAGTAAACGGACAACCATCTGCTATGGCGGTTGGAGCCATTGCCACCTCTTTCAATAATAAACCGCAATTTGCCGGTACCTGGGACTATTTTTCACTAACGGTGGATAACAGTTCCTCAAACCCAATCCTTTTGTCTTCTATTCCCGATCAGTTCAATCAGGAGGGCGATGAACCTTCTTTGGCAGTAAGTGCCACTGGTGGATCTGCCAATCTAAATTATAGCGCCACTGGACTGCCCACCGGTCTGGACATTGGGCCCACAAACGGTCAGATTCTCGGAACCATTGCCGCTGGTGCATCCGCGGGAGGTCCAGCTAATGATGGCATTTTCACTGCTACCATTACCGTTGATGATGGTGGTATTAATTCTTCGGTGAATACTTCTTTTACCTGGACGGTCAACATTGTTGCCAACTCATGGACTGTAATAAATAATATCAACAATCATATTGGCAGGCACGAAAATTCCTTTACCCAGGTGGGCGATAAATTTTATTTGATTGGTGGTCGTGAAACTGACCAGGTAGAAGTTTATGACTACAATACCAACAGCTGGGCCGGCGGGGCAGTTTCCCCCTCTACCATTCATCATTTTCAGGCTTTGGCCTATCAGGGTTATATTTGGGCTATTACTGGCTTCAAAGACAATAATTTTCCTACGGAACAACCGGCCGATAACATTTTTTTATACGATCCTGTGGAAGACCAATGGGTGGTTGGCCCTGCCATACCAGATTCAAGAAAAAGAGGATCTGCCGGAGTAGTGCAATTTAATGATAAGTTCTACATTGTTGGAGGTTTACAGAATGGTCATTCCAGCGGTTGGGTGCCCTGGCTGGATGAATATGATCCACAAACCAACACCTGGATCCAACTTCCGGATGCACCTCAGGCCAGAGACCATTTTCATGCTACTGTTGTCGGCGATAAACTTTATGTGGCCGGTGGCAGAAGATCGGGAGAAATTGACACCTTTAGTCCTACTATTCCTGAAGTTGATGTATTCGACTTTGGCACCGGTACTTGGATGACCACCAGTTTGCCGGATGATCTGCCTGTTCCACGAGCGGGAGCTTCCACTGTGACTTTCAACGGTGAAGTAGTAGTCATTGGCGATGGTAATGCCTATGATCTTACGGACGCATTAAATGTTATTACCGGACAATGGAGAAGTGTGGCCACTTTGAATACCGGCAGGCATGGAACTCAAGCTATTGTCTCCGGAAACGGGATTCATATTACTTCAGGATCTCCAAACCAGGGTGCCGGGAATATGAATAATATGGAGGTCTTTGGAGTGGACAATCCATCAGGAACCCCTATAGTTAAAAGCACTTTGGCAGGTCCGGGTAGTTTTGATTTTGGTAATGTGGCGGGGAATACCACTTTATTATTTTCAAATACTGTTGGGAACCAAGGGATATATATTAAGTCGGTTTCCCTGGCAGGTCCTGATGCCAGTGAATTTGCCATTACTGGTGGAAGTCCAGGTAGTAAAGTAATATTGCGTCCCGGTGCGGATTTGATGGTAGATCTAGCATTTATCCCCATAAGTTCAGGTACTAAATCTGCGAGTTTGGTGATTGATTATGGAAACAGCGATCAACTAGCCGTAGCACTTTCGGCCGCCAGTAGTCAAGGAGTGATAAGTTTTACCTTGATCAATGCCAATACAGACCAGCCGGTGGCCGGGTTCGATCCTATGGTAAATGGGTCATCGATTGATCTATTGGTTATAGGAACGGATCAATTGAATATCAGGGCCAATACCAATCCATCTGTGGTAGGAAGTGTTGCTTTCAATCTACAAGGATTCAACGGAGGAAGCAACAGTAGCAGGACAGAGAACGTGGCTCCATACGCCATGTTTGGCGATGCTGCAGGGAACTATGCTGGATGGGCCCCATCGGCTCCACAGCCCGGCTATTCTTATATTCTGACGGGGATGGCATACTCTCAAAAAAATAGCAATGGAAATTTAGTAGGGTCCTTGACCATTAATTTTTCTTTTGTTGATCAAGGTGGCAGTACACAGCCTCCTGTAGCTAATGCGGGTCTTGATCAAAATATCACCTTACCGTCAAACAGTATGGTGCTCAGCGGATCGGGTAATGATCCAGACGGTGGGAGTATTATAGCTTACCTCTGGACCCAGCAAAGCGGCCCGGCCACAGCTTTGTTTTCGGGGGCTACCACCTCCAATCTGACTGCCAGCGGGCTGATTGAGGGTGTCTATGTGTTTAGGTTGACGGTAACAGATGATGAGGGAGACACCGGATTTGATGAAGTACAGGTTACAGTGAATGCCGCCAGTAGTCAGGGAGTGGTAAGCTTTTCATTAATT
>QIEB01000186.1 GCA_003229495.1 Flammeovirgaceae bacterium | reverse complement strand
GGATTGGCATCCGTTACAACAGAAAATCTTATTCTCAAAATGAACAGGTCTGGCATCACATTCATCTCCGCAATGAAAGCATTTTAGATTTTGATCAATCCTGATCAATGGCATTTTCGGCTTGGTTATCTTGATGCACTTAATCTACAATGATTTATAGTGGTAGTCATACTAGATAACTAAAATAGGAATTTTCATGCGTTGTATCATTCTTTTGGTAACACTTTTGTGAAACACGTCTTTGAAATCAGGATATTCATTTGGTGAAAGTACCAGCATATCAGCTAGCTCATTGCTGACAAACTCATTGATTCCCTCTAGAATGTCTTCATTTTGTACCAATTCAAACCTGCAATTGATGCCCTGGAAGTGATTTCTGAATTCCAATCTCTCCAAGGCCCTTTTAACCCTGGAGTCAGAATGTTTGCCTGTTACATTTACAATAGTAATCTCTGATTGGTATTTTCTGGCCAACAACAACATAGGTTCCAAAAAATTCAGATCATCTATTCGAACCAGGTCAGTGGCGAAGACGATCTTTCTCGGTGGTCTCAAAACATTATGAAGTGGAACAATCAAAATAGGCTGTGTAATCCGTCTTACCAGATCGGCGGTATTACTTCCGAAAATAGTCTCAGTTAGTGCACTGCGCCCCCGGCTGCCTATTACAACCAGGTCAATACTTCGATCCTTGACTACCTTTTTTATAGCCACCGCAGGCTCACCATAGGTAGAAATAGTTTCGATAACCAGCTTCTGATAATCGTTTTTAATATGCGCGAGGTTCTTTTTCAAACCCTTTTCTGATTGCTCGTGCAAAATGTCCTCCAGGGAAATCAGCATTTCCGGGATATTGTGCATCAAACAGTAAGAATTTAACAAGAAATAGTTCACATCCTGATCCCCAAAAAGCAACAAAGCGTAGTCAATAGCATGTTGGGCGTTTTCTGAAAAATCCGTGGACAATAAAACTTTTTTCACTGGTAGGATCTGTTAATAGCTATTTCAATAGCGTAAAATCCAAGTTTTGACGAAAATATACCATGATAATGCGCAATGAAAAAATGATTAAGATCATCTGGTGTTTTATTAGTATCGTAAATTAGACAGTCCCTCAAGGTCAAGTAAGGTAATTTCACTTCCCTTTATTTCAATCAGGGAGTCATTCTTAAACTCAGATAGTGTCCGGATTACGGATTCTTTAGCGGTCCCAACCATGCTGGCCAGGTCATCCCGGGACATAGCCATTCTAAAGGTTTCATTGGAGTCCGTTTGGTACCGGTGCCTTAATTGTAACAAAGCATCAGCCACTCTTTTACGCACCGTATTGTAGGCCAGATTCAATAATTCCTGCTCTTTTTCTACTAGATTTCGTGATAGCAGTGATAGCATTTTTATGAATCGGGCAGAAACGTCTCGATTAGTAAACAACAAAGCAAGAAAATCACGTTTGGGAATTAAATAAACTTCAGAATCCTCCAAGGCAACCGCAGATTCGGGGTACTCGATATTTTCCAATAGAGCCAAATAACCAATGAAATCCCCTTCCTTGTATAACCCTGTGATCAGTTCCTTCCCGTCCTCATTCATCTTATAGGTTTTGATCTTCCCCTTATCTATGAAATAAAGGAAATTTGGATATTCTCCTTCATAAAAAAGAGCGCCCTTCTTTTTATAATGCCTGCGTTTCCGGTCCCGGGATAATTTATTCATTTCTTCCAATCCTTCAGCAGCCTCAATAAAGTGGTCGACGCCGTCGATGTCAGCTTCAAATTCTTTCTGGAATCGTCCACTTTTTTTTAATCTTATCTCAACGGCCTCCAGCAGCTCCATTTCTTCAAATGGCTTAGTTAAGTAGTCGTCAGCTCCAAGATTCATACCTTTACGATAGTCGCTTTTCTCTGTCTTGGCGGTAAGGAAAATAAAGGGAATTACTGAGGTCCTGGGGTTTTTGGCAAGTATATATAGTACGCCATAACCGTCCAATTCGGGCATCATGATATCACAAATGATTAGATCGGGCATAATTTCCTGAGCTAGTCTAACTCCTGTCTTTCCGTTTTCGGCTACCTGCACTTCATAATCAGCCAGTTCCAGCATTTCGGCGGTATTTTCCCGCATTTCGAGGTTATCTTCTATTAATAATATCTTTTTCATGATCTCACAGGTTGTATCAGTTTAACGTTGAAAGTACTGCCAATACCAAGTTCAGAGTAAAACTCAATCTCTCCATTGAGCAGTTCTACATATTT
>QIEB01000421.1 GCA_003229495.1 Flammeovirgaceae bacterium | reverse complement strand
CCTTTGGCTGGTATGGATATACACTAGGCCCTCCTATGGTAGGCACTAGTAGTCCGCTGGCTGCCAATGCCTGGTCCCTAATGATTTCTGCCCCCAATCGATGAAATGGGTAATATGAATAGTATTTATTTTCAACATCTATTTCCAGGGCCTTTTCACCAGGCAATGACGATTGCCGGTAAGTAGCCGACATCACTAATTGCTTTAAGAATGCTTTAATGTCCCAGCCCTTTTCCATCAGGTCAACCGCCAGCCAGTCCAGCAAGGCGGGATGTGTGGGTAAATTACCCTGATTACCAAAATCTTCCTGGGTACCCACCAGTCCCTTTCCAAAACATTGGGCCCAAAGACGGTTCACTTCAACTCTGGCAGTCAACGGGTGATCAGGGTGCACCAGCCATTCCGCCAGCCCCATGCGGTTCTGAGAAAATTCCTGCTCAATCTCAGGAAACATTGCAGGAGTACCTGGCTGGACCTCTTCCCCGTGGGCATCATACTGCCCTCTTTTCAGTATAAAACTAGGTCTTACCACAGGCCGGTCTTTCATTATCATGATTTCTGGCTGATCTGTTATAATTTGGTTCTCTTGTTGTCGTAGTTCAGTAATCCTACCAAGTACCTTATTGTACTCCCGATTCTGTCCGGTGAGCAAATAATACTCCAATAAATCTGATTGACCGGCGGATTGCAGGTCTACCTCCTGATCAGTGTACAAAGCAGTCACATCAAGATTCGACAGTTCACGATCATAAACTTTAAAGTCATCCATTACTATGTCCACTATGGAACTCCTGAACTCCATGCCCAGTATCACCGGCATGTAATTCCAATTGGAACCTTTGACTCCGTGTAGAATGCTTTTGTGTAAATTATCGGTGATCACCTGGTATTCAGGAACCTCACCATCAATAAAGATTTTTAAACCGGATGCTTTGCTGCTGCCATCATAGGCCATAACCAGGTGCGTCCATTTACCAACCGGCAGTTTGTCTGCAGTGTGTAGATCAATGGAGTTTGCGGGCCATACATGGTTTATTTGAAAGGAAAGTGTCCCATCTTTATTCAATTTGCAGATCCACCCGCGGTAGCCTTCGAATTCACCATTGGATTTATTGAAAATAGGGCCGGACTCTCCCTCTGTTAATAGTTTAACCCAAATACTAACAGAAAATGGTTGATTTCGATCAAAATCAAGGTCATAATTAAACCGTATTCCCGCATCTCCACGGAACTGTAATGCTTGCCCACGCCTTCCTTCCACCATCATTGGCCGGAAATCTATATCACCAAATACTTTGGCGTCCAGCTTTGACTTGACGGCATTTATGTAGGCGTAGTTTGCCTTATATTTTCCTCTTTTTTTCGGAGGTGGATTCAGCTCCAGATTCCGGTCATCAATTTTTTGTTCTATATCAAAATTAAAATCGGCTTTAAGTCCTTTTCGTAAGGGATTTAATTTTTTACTGCGGTCCTGAAGCCATTCAGTTAACTGCCCCAGATATTGTTCTGATACCAACAGTTCACTTTGCTTTTGGATTTCCTCTCTTAGCCCACCTAACTGCTCCTCAGCCTCAGGTGAGGTAAGAATCAAAGTTGGTGAGGCCTCACCGTTATAAGGAATAATTCCAATGTCCTGATTATTGTTAAAATAGGCGAACATGGAATAGTACTCCTTTTGGGTGAATGGATCATACTTGTGATCGTGACATCTTGCGCATTCCATGGTAAGACCCATAAAAGCCTTGGAGAAGGTATTGGTGCGATCAGCCACGTATTCCACCCGGTATTCTTCATCGACTACCCCACCTTCCTGTGTTTGTGGGTGGTTCCTGTTGAAACAAGTGGCCAATAACTGGTCTTTAGTGGGATCAGGAAACAAATCGCCGGCCAATTGCCAAATAAGGAACTGGTCATAGGGCATATTGTCATTATATGCTTTTATCACCCAGTCGCGCCAGGGCCAGGTGTTTCGCATTCCATCATCCTGATAACCATGCGTATCAGCATATCGGGCCAAATCCAGCCATTCCAAGGCCAGACGCTCCCCATAATGTTTAGTAGCAAGAAGACCATCAACCACCCTTTCGTAGGCATCTGGTGAGTCATCTGCCAAAAAATTATCCAGTTCCTGAACGGTAGGCGGCAGTCCAGTCAGGTCTAAAGAAACTCTACGCAACAAAGTAGCCTTGGGGGCTTTGGGGGCTGGTGACAGACCCTGCTGTGCTAATTCTTTGAAAATGAAATTGTCAATAGGATTGACCACCGGCCACGAGTCGTCAGCAATTTCCGGCGGCGCAACTTTAACTGGTTTCAAGAACGACCAGTGGGATTTCCACCGGGCACCTTGTCTAACCCATTTGGCAATGGTGGCAATCTCCTGGGAGTTCAAGCTAAGATTAGATTCCGGAGGTGGCATCATGAACTCCGGATCTTCACTACTTATTCTGTCGATTGCCTTACTTTTACCCAATTTTCCCTCTACAAAGGCATGACCGCCACTGGCAAGAACGGCAAAGGCGCCTTCCTCGGTGTCAAGCCGAAAATCTGCCTTACGGGCATTATTGTCCGGTCCATGACAGGCATAACAGCGGTCCGCTAGAATGGGCTTGACGTGGAAGTTGAAATCAATATTCTCCGGGAGGCCTTCATATGCCAATTCCACTTTTTCAGGTAATT
>QIEB01000424.1 GCA_003229495.1 Flammeovirgaceae bacterium | reverse complement strand
ATTTCTTAAAAATGTCATTGAAGCTGCGGTTACCGGTTAATCTCCTGGTAAAGCGTACCATCTTCGAACAGTTTTGTGGTGGAGAAAGTGTCGAAGTCTGCAGAGAGAAATCACTTGAACTAAATACCTATGGTATAGGTACAATATTGGATTATTCGGTAGAAGGGACCGAGAATGAGGAAGACTTTGAACGGATCACAAATGAGATTCTAAACACGGTCGAGAAATCAGACATTGAGCCTAAAAATCCATTTGTGGTCTTCAAGCCATCCGGCATTGGGTCCAATCTCCTCTTGGACAAAATTCATCGGGGTGAAGCGTTAAACGGCACCCAGCAACACGCCTGGTATAAGGTAAAGGGTCGTGTAAGCAGCATTTGTGAGCGTGCTTTGATGCGGAGGAAAGCTGGATTCAGCAGCCAATAGATGATTTGGCTTATGAAATGATGAGAAAGTATAATTCTGATCAACCCATGGTATTCAATACTTTTCAAATGTATCGAAAGGACATGTACCAAAAGCTTCAGGATGCATATAACCGCGCTGCTAAGTACAACTACCAATTGGGGGTAAAACTAGTACGGGGCGCATATATGGAAAAGGAAAGGGAACGCGCAGAAACCCTTGGCTACCAGGATCCTATTCAGATTGACAAGAACGCTACCGATGAAGATTTCAACCGTGGGCTGAAGTTCTGTGTAGAGCATATAAATAGCATTGGTCTATGCTGTGGCTCCCATAATGAAAATAGTACTCGTTACCTTACCGAACTAATGGGAAAGTATAACATTAGCCCAAATGACCCCAGGATCTATTTCTCTCAGCTTTATGGTATGAGTGATAATATAAGTTTTAACCTATCTAACGCAGGTTATAATGTTGCAAAGTACCTTCCTTATGGACCATTGAATGAGGTAATTCCTTACTTGTTAAGACGAGCTAAAGAAAATACCGCTATTGCCGGACAAAGCAGCAGAGAGTATATATTGTTAAAGAAAGAATTAGCCCGAAGAAGCACCAATTCCCAGGATTCGTAGTTTCACACAATATGCCTAATTTTGCACCTAAATCCTTGAGACATGCCACTTAGTGAACAAGAGATCATCAGAAGACAAGAACGTCAGCAATTGCTGGATTTAGGTATCGATCCTTATCCCGCCAATATTTTCCAGGTGACTCACTCCACCACTCAAATTGTGGAGGGGTTCAATAAAGATGAAGATCTGGAAAAGGTGGTAATTGCCGGCCGATTGATGAGTAGACGAATAATGGGCTCTGCTTCTTTTGCTGAACTTCAGGATGCCAGCGGACGTATTCAGCTTTATTTAAAAAGAGATGACCTCTGTCCTGATGAAGACAAAACGCTGTATAACACAGTATTCAAAAAAGCACTGGGCATTGGTGATATAATAGGAGTAGCAGGGAATGTCTTCAAAACCCAAAGTGGAGAGATTACGGTAAACGTAAAAACGTTAGTGGTACTCTCGAAATCGCTGAGGCCTTTACCGATAGTAAAGGAAACTACCGATGAACAGGGTAATAAAATACAACACCACGCTTTCTCGGATCCTGAACAACGGTACCGACAGAGGTATGTGGACTTAATTGTAAATCCTAAAGTCAAGCACACATTTGTAAAACGCTCACAACTGGTAAATTCTTTGCGTTCGTATCTGAATGAGAGAGGATATCTGGAAGTGGAGACACCGGTATTACAACCCATCTATGGAGGTGCCTCTGCCAGGCCTTTTAGAACACATCACAATACCTTGGATATGCCATTGTATTTGCGCATTGCCAATGAATTATACCTTAAACGGCTGATTGTAGGAGGTTTTGAGGGAGTTTTCGAATTTGCCAAAGACTTCCGTAA
>QIEB01000485.1 GCA_003229495.1 Flammeovirgaceae bacterium | reverse complement strand
ATATCTATACCATCTACCGCTGCATTTATACCAATACTGCAATTGCCCAGACCATTACCATCAAAAATAGCATTATCGCCTACTACAGGTACAGAGGCGCCACCGCCACCACCGGAAACAGTAGACCAGTTCGCGGTATTGTTCCAATTTGAAGGTGCCGCGGCCACCCAAAACCTATCTGCCGCTTGGGAAAGGGAAGTGGTGAAACAAAATAAAGTCAGGAGAAAAAATAAACGTTTACAGCCGGTTAACATTTAGGAATTAAAAATATATATTGTTTTCTGTAAATTAAAGGAATATTAAAGGAATATCAATATTTTAACTTCCAACAGATCAATTTTGATCCTACATATGTATGATTAATACAAAACATTTATGGATGTATACACCTAAGCAAATCACAAATTGCTTTACATGAATCAATTTTCGATGGATAGACGAAAATTTATACAAAGCTCTGCATTATCTGCCCTATCGATTAAACCGGCATTGAAGTCACTACAAAACGCGTCCTTGCGAGACGAATATGTTAAAATACTTAATCCCTTGGGACGGGTCCCGGTAAGTATGATTATTGATGATTCCACCAGTTTGGTGAATCTGGCATATTATGGTATTCCGCAATTTGCCAAAGTATTTCCCAAGAACTATCTTCAAGACTGGCGGAAGCTACCAAGAGAAATTCCGGATTCCTTCGTGGTGGAATTTATTGAGTGGTGTGATGCTCATGGAGTAAAAGGGAAGTATAGCATGGTACCTTATCCCGCATGCACAGGATGGCTTCACAGGTTTATACCTGGATGGTCTGAGGAAGAGTTAAGAAAAAGTCTTGACCTGGTTCGAAACGAGGTTACCAGAAACTGGGACATTCATCCGGAAATGATCAGTCATACCCGGGTAATCAATGTAAATACCGGACTGCCTTTTGGCGAGGCTACTCCCCGGTTTATGGAAAACTGGGAGTGGAGTCAGGATAAAAGTGCAGATGAATTGACCGAATATCTGGCCTTTGCCCTGAATATATTAAAAGAAGCGGGATTTAGCTGTGATGGCGTGACTACCCCAGGTGGGTTCGGTAGTAGAAACATGTCAAATTTGGCCACGGCTACCATGGAAGCTGTGAATGAAACTTATAGCACTGGGGAGTTTCTTGAAGAAAAAGGGGCAAACCGTTATTTGCCTGGATTTGCCAAATGGCGGCTCTGCACTGGTGGAAAGTTAGTTTTTGTTACCTCAGGACAATAAACGAATAATAAAATATCTTTGGTCTAAGGCGCTAAATTAGTAATATAGGCTCGAACTTAATGCAAAGACAATGAAGCAGATAATTGTACCTACTGACTTTTCTGATGGCGCCTGGAATGCATTATTGTACGCTGCGGATCTGGGAGAAGCCTTGGGGATCCGGGAAATGATAATATTGAATTCCTATCATACCCCACATGCTGGAGCAGCTACTCTGGGTTCTATCGACAGAATCATGCAGAAGGACTCGGAAGAAGGAATGGATAGATGGATTGAGAAAATTAAAGAGGCAGGCATATCAGCACGATTCAATTTTCATGAAAAATCCATTCATACTGGACTGGTGGAGGCCATTAATTCCCAAATCGACGACTACAATAATAGGTTAGTAGTGATGGGATCCCTTGGAGAAACAGGTACAATAGAAAAGATTTTTGGTAGTAGCGCTTCTAATGTAGCTTTAAAGACAAACTGTCCCGTTATAATTGTTCCATCCGAAGCGAAATTTTCGAATTACAAAAATGTAGTTTTGGGCTCGGATTATGACCAGGTAGCAAACAGAAA
>QIEB01000317.1 GCA_003229495.1 Flammeovirgaceae bacterium | reverse complement strand
TGCCAAAGTAAAGTCTGGTTAGTGGCCAATTACCATCATGGAACCATTAATTTTATGGCGGACAGCAATACCATGATCACCAAGGGGTTGGTTGGTACCTTACTAAGGGTACTCTCCGGCCAAACACCCGGTGATATTTTAAAATCAGATCTGTATTTCATCCATAAAATCGGCATGAATAGGTTCATTGGCACCCAGCGAACCAACGGATTTGCAGCAATGATTAAACAGATGAAATTATATGCCTTGGCATTTGTAACTAAGGAGGAGCAGCAAAAGGAATCACCATGAATGACCTACCTTTAACCAAAGAAAAGATCGTAGATGCAATTAAGACCGTTTATGATCCGGAAATTCCAGTGGATGTCTATGAACTGGGATTAATCTATGAAATTAATGTGTATCCGGTGGACAACGTTTATATATTGATGACATTGACAAGCCCCTCTTGTCCGGCAGCAGAGGTGATACCTGTTGAAGTAGAAGAAAAAGTAAAGACCATTCCTGAAGTAAATGATGTCAAGGTAGAAATTACTTTTGATCCTCCTTACACCCAGGAAATGATGAGTGAGGCAGCGAAATTAGAATTAGGATTTTTATAAACTTTTAAATATTTATAGTATGTATCCAGAACAACTAGTGACTCCAATGAGGGAAGACCTTACCACTGAAGGTTTTGAGGAATTAAAAACTGCAGAAGAAGTAGATACACATTTTGAATCTCATAAGGGAACCACATTGGTGATGATCAATTCAATTTGCGGCTGTGCAGCTGGCGCTGCCAGGCCAGGTGTCAAACTATCCCTGCAGGATTCAGACAAACAACCTGATCAGTTAGTCACGGTTTTTGCAGGTGTGGACCATGAAGCAGTGAGTAAAGTGAGGGAGTATGCCCTTCCATATCCACCTTCTTCTCCATCCATCGCTTTATTTAAGGATGGTGAACTAGTACATTTTGTTGAGCGGCATCATATTGAAGGTCGATCACCAGAGATGATTGGAAATCACCTTCGTGAAATTTATCAAGAACTTTGTTAGTCGACTTACTAGTTCAAAAGACTTCCAAACGGCAGTCGTTTAACAAATGCTCTTAACTCTTCCTCAAGATTACCAGGTTTGCCAGCTCCAAGTCGTAATAAAAAGTCCTGGTTAGGTTGGATACTGATACCACGCAAGCTTAAATGCTGATTAACAAACATAAATTGCAATTCCGGGAAAATGTTTTTTAGCACATCAACCAGCTCCAATATTTGCAAGTTGTGGGTGGCAACATTATATATTCCAGGGTCAACCTCCGTTGATACCAGCTTGGCCAGTATCTCAGCAATAGTTTCGATATGAATGAAGGCTCTGACCTGAGTGCCATTGCCATTGATGGTAATGCGCCGTTTGTAATTGGCGTCGAAAATAAACCGGTTAAATTACCGAATCAAACCGCACACTTTTGTTATATCCATATACATTGCCACATCTAACTATATACGTTTGTATTTTGTCAAACAAACGCATTACATGTTCCTCCCCACGAAGCTTGCTAATACCATAAAACGTCCTGGGGTTGGGAACTTTTTCTTCTGTCGCCAGATCATTTGACCGTCCATATACTGAAGCGCTGCTCAAATAGATCATCCGCTTTACTTTAGATTCCTCCAGAGCATATACTAGTTCTGCAGTGCCCCAGTGATTCACTTGTTCATAAAAATGACTGTCGATATTTGCAAATGGAGTAGTTACTTTAGCGGCCAGGTGGATCACCGCATCTACTCCCTGCAAATGCTTTCGCAACTTGCGAGAATCCAGAATATCTCCTTCAACAAAGCTCAGTTTTTTAGAATTTTTCAGGACACCTCCAAGAAAAAAACTGTAGTTATTTCTACTAAGGTTATCGTAGATGATTATTTGTTTTATTTCTGGCCCTGAAACCAGTTGATCCACCAATCCCGTTCCAACATATCCGGCACCGCCGGTTATTAGTACTTTCATGCTTTTTGAATTAGATCAGTGTGCAAACCGCACTCAGTTTTATTCAAACCATACCATCTGGCTGCTCTTTCGTCAATATCACGGTGACCTTTGTGGGTGCAAGGCTCACATCCTATGCTAAGATACCCTTTCGCATCTAAGGGGTGACGGGGAATGTTGAATTCTTTAATATAGTCAAATATGTCCCTGGAACTCCAATCAAGCATTGGGTGAAACCGTAAACTACCATGTGGAGCGGACTCTTCAACTTTCAGACCACGTCGGAATTCATTCTGATCACCTCTGACCCCATTGATCCAGATGTCAAATATTTGTAATATTTTTTCCATGGGCTGGGTTTTATTAAGATAGCAACAATAGTCTGGATCAGAAGTAAAAAGCAACCGGCCCTCTGCATCTTTTTGCATGTTCTTTGGAGTTTGTGAATACAGGTCTATTACCTGTAAGCCCAACTTCTCAGTCATTTGCTCTTTATAGGATATTGTTTCGGGAAAATGGTATCCGGTATTAATAAAGTAAACTGGAATATCAAGTGATGATTCGCTAAGAATATGAAGAAGTACCATGCTATGGGTCTGAAAAGAGGAAGA
>QIEB01000326.1 GCA_003229495.1 Flammeovirgaceae bacterium | reverse complement strand
TACGGGAAAACATTTACAACATATTAGATAACATTCTTGAAACGGGGGTACCCATTTTTATCCGACGCAAAGGGAAAATTTTGAAAATAGTGGTTGAAGGAAAGGTTGACAAATTAGAAAAACTCAAGAGCCTGCCAAAACGGGATATAATTTGTGATGATCCGGATGACCTGATTCATATAGACTGGTCTTCGGAATGGAAAAAAGACTATGATCTTTCTTGACACCCATGTGGTAATATGGCTATATGCACACCTTTTTGACAAACTGAGTGCACTTTCTGAAAAGTTGATAAACAACAACGACTTGTATTGCAGTCCAATGGTAAAACTGGAGCTAAAATATCTGTTTGAAATCGATCGAATTACAGAGAAACCAAATCCAATCATTGATGGGCTTGGAAAAGAAATCGGTTTGACAATTCGTAATATTGAATTGAATCAATTAATTGACCAAAGCCTGGATATTATTTGGACCAGAGACCCTTTCGACCGTTTGATTGTTGCACAAGCAAGATTAGAAGGTGCATTCCTTCTGACCAAAGATACTTCAAAATTTTGAACTTGCCAAGTGGTAGATTGGGCAGTTGAGTGGTTCCTGTTCCAGTCTTCGCCCATCAAGGCAGTGTAGTCAACGATGTCGTTGAACATTATTGCAGCGAGCTGTCATTTCTAAAGCTACCTCCCCTCAATCCCCTCCTTGACAAGGAGGCGACGTCACTCTAGTGACAGGGAAGGTTGAAGTAACAGGAACCATCTAAAAATCAAAAACAAATCGAATAGAGCTTAGCGGAATTGGAGTCAGGTCGTGAGATGTTTAATTTTCATCCATTAGCTGCTGTTTACGCCTTTCAGGATCAAGCGGAAAAAAGTAGTGCGGAGTGGTCGAGATCCGGTATAGATCGGGCAAATGGAGGTGAGGGTTTACTTTAGAACATAGAACATAGAACATAGAAACATTGAATTTCTTACTCAATCTTAAATCTTCAATCTGTAAATTTTCAATTGCCTTTTGCTTTTTTGCTTTTGATCCAGTACCCTCTTTGATGACAATACCATTAACGGGAGTTGTTCTGGACAGGAAATAAAGTGCAAACACTATGAAGAGTACCCACATTTACCCGCCTCCTCGACTGCCTTGAGGTACCATCTTTTCATGTGTGATAGTCATGATTATCATTTGACAAGGAGTCATTTAAATGCTAAATTGCTAATATGCCTCCAACCCATCAACTTGCTGCTATCATGTTCACCGACATTGTCGGTTATACTGCGCTTATGGGTAGTGATGAGCAAAAAGCCATGGCAATCGTAGCCAAAAACCGGAAAATCCATCAAACCCACATCAAAAACTACAACGGCCAGTTGCTGAAAGAAATGGGTGATGGCATGCTGGCCAGCTTTAGATCTGTATTGGATGCGGTGCATTGTGCAGGCAATATACAGGAAGAAGCCCAAAAGGCAGATTATCCACTAAAAATTGGCATTCACCTTGGGGAGATCATCATCGAAAACGACGATGTTTATGGTGATGGGGTGAATATCGCCTCCCGGATACATGAAACCGGTAAAGGTGAGCAGATCCTGGTCTCAGAAATGGTACATGCCAACATTCAAAACAAAGCGGGTATCAATAGCCGGTTCCAGGAGGAAACACAACTAAAAAATGTAAAAGACCCTGTTCGTATTTATGCCATTGACCTGGATGCCAGCCAAATAACGGAGCCAGACCCGGTCCAAAAACAATCATCCTCAAGAAGGTCCGTTTTGGTGCCGGCCTTGGCGGTACTCCTGATTCTTGTCGCCTACTTTCTTTATGAAAAATTCTGGGACACCCCGGTAAGTAAGAATATTGAAAAGTCGATTGCCGTCTTGCCGTTTAAGAGCCTGAGCGAAGACCCTGACAAGCAGTACCTGGCAGATGGAACCATGGATGCCATTTTGAATAATCTGGCCAAGATCAAAGACATGAAAGTAATGTCAAGAACATCTACTTTACAATACCGCGATGATCCAAAAGACCCACGCGAAATAGGAAAGGAACTTGATGTGGCTT
>QIEB01000341.1 GCA_003229495.1 Flammeovirgaceae bacterium | reverse complement strand
TAGCTGGAAAACCATATGAAAGTGCACTGATCTATAGAATTCTTCAGCAGGACCCGGAAGAGATGATGCCTCCGCCTGAATCCAAATTATCGCTTATAGCCACTGAAAAAGCAATTTTAGTCAAATGGGTGCGCCAGGGGGCGGAGTGGAAAAAACACTGGGCTTTTATCGCTCCTATAAAAGCACCGCTCCCCAAGGTTCAGAACAGTGACTGGCCGAGAAATGAAATTGACCATTTTGTACTTCACAAATTGGAGTCCATGGGGTTATCACCATCTGATGAAGCAGAAAAACGGGTACTGATCAGGAGATTAAGTTTTGACCTAACGGGGCTTCCTCCCAGTTTAGAGGAGATACAACAGTTTGAAGAGGATCAGTCATCGAAAGCCTATGAAAAGTTAGTAGACCGACTGTTTGCCTCTCCAAAATATGGGGAACGCTGGTGCTGGGAATGGCTGGATGTGGCCCGGTATGCGGACACCAATGGATTTCAGGGTGATCCTACCAGAAATATATGGCCTTGGCGTGACTGGGTGATCAAAGCCTTTAACCACAACATGCCTTACGATCAATTTACCGTCCAGCAGTTGGCAGGTGATCTGTTTCCAAATGCTACTACTGACCATATCCTGGCCACCGCCTTCAACCGCAATCATATGTACAATGGGGAGGGTGGAAGGATCCCGGAGGAAACCAGGGTTGAAAATGTATTCGACCGGGTGGAGACCATGAGCACTACCTGGCTGGGGCTTACCGTAGGATGCAGTCGTTGTCACGATCATAAGTTCGACGCTATTTCTCAAAAAGAGTACTATCAATTCTATGACTATTTCAATCAGACCAGTGAAGTAGGTATTGGCTATCACGGACAAGTAGCTCCGGTACTGGACCTCAGTCCACCGGAAAAATTGGAAAAGGTGGCCAGGCTACAAAAATACGTAGATGAAATATCCACCAGAGTTGCTAATAAAGAGTTGCAGAAGTTTCCTCGAAGTGAAGATTTGCCGGCTTCTGAATCGACATTAGCCGCCGACCTGGATGGGGACAATCTTTATGCCCTGAGCTATGCCCCTCACCAACGGAATCCATACTTCATAGGTTTACTTCAAAATTATTACCAGGAACGAGATCCAGAATACGCAAACTTATTAAAGGACCTAAAAGATGCCAAGTATGATCATGACCGACAGTCTGCGGAAAACCTGCAGGTCATGGTAATGGACCAGCTTGAACATCCAAGACCTACCCACGTGTTGGAACGCGGTACCTACAATAAGCCCATGGAGCAGGTCACCAGGAACGTACCTGAGGTACTGCCCGGCCTTCCTGAAAATGTAACCAATGACAGGCTTGCATTGGCTCGATGGCTGGTATCCAGGGACCACCCGTTAACCGCCAGGGTTACTGTTAACAGGTACTGGCAGAATCTTTTTGGCAATGGCTTGTAAAGACCATTGAAGATTTTGGGGTGCAGGGAGCATTGCCCACACATCCGGGTTTACTGGATTGGTTGGC
>QIEB01000097.1 GCA_003229495.1 Flammeovirgaceae bacterium | reverse complement strand
CTTAAAGATGACTTGTCCAAAAGAAGACAACTTGAGAGAAAGTTTGCAAAACAAATTGGAGTTAGCCCAAAACAGTTGGGTAAATTAATTCGACTACAAACCGCATTAAAAATGTTACTTAATAAAGAAGCGGAAAGCTTAACTAATATCGCTTACGAAAGCGAATATTATGACCAAGCACACTTCATTAAAGACTTTAAGGAGTTTACGGGCACGAACCCGAAGGAGTTTTTAGGAAATGAAAATATGGCCCTTTCTGCTCTTTTCTACAAATAGATTGAGTGTCGCATTTATACAATTTCAACCTTCACGAATAATCTAATTTCGTATCATCAATTTATACAGAAAAAATGGAAAGAATTATACTAAATGCTACTGTAATACTTGCCTTTAGTCTTATGGCTTGTAACAATCAAAATAAATCTAATCCAGAAGTACAAAAAGTAGATTCTAGCCAAGAGCAAATAACTAATGATATGAAAAGTTTTATTTCCCTTTTTGAAATTCCAGCAACGGATATTTCACGAGCAGTCAATTTTTATCAAGCAATTTTAGGCATTAACATTGAGAAAATGGAAATGCCAGGAATGGAAATGGGAATATTTCCATACGAAGGACAAACGGTTACAGGAGTTATAATGAAAGTAGAAGGATACCAACCTTCAGCAGATGGTGTAACCATATATCTAAATGGTGGAGATAATCTTCAATATATTCTTGATAAAGTTGAAAAAAATGGCGGAAAAATCATTCTTCCAAAAACCGCTCACGCAGACGAAAGTGGATTTTTTGCTTTGTTTTTAGATACGGAAGGAAATAAACTTGGTCTAAATTCTCCAAACTAAACGGAGGAAAAGCGAACGCACAACAATTAAGCTACAATGATGTGAAGTAAGGCTTCAGTTCATTGTAGCCAGTGTTGGACCTGCCTCCGGTAGGCAGGCTCCTACCTCCGGTAGCGGGCAATTTACTATGGGGATTCAATAATCTTGGAGTTTGACTTTAGAAGCAAACAGGCTGCAACAGGAATACTTTTTCAGGTCTAAGAGAGGTTGTCCCCCCAAGCAATGTATCTATTATGCCAGTTAGATATGAACAACAGTGCGATAAGAAAGTAAAGGCACTATAATCCCCGGCACTGTCCAGGAGCGGTTTATTATGATAATATTTCGATAGCCTATACATTTGGCAATTGGTATACAGGCGGACCTCTTTGGGGCTCTATGATTTTAATGACCATCATGGTTTTTTTCTTACAGACAGGGCATTGTAGAGGGTTGATATTGAGTTTTTCCCTGGCTATTTCTGCCCAGCAATATTTGATCTTTTTCCATTTGGGTTGTTTGAGATCCTTCTTAGCGATATTAAGTTCAACAGGTTTATTTCTGGAAGCCAAAAAGCCATAGTGGCGGATACGTACAAAGCCATGTGGCAGGATGTGTAAAGCAATTCAACCCCGGTAAGGGATGCCTGTTTTTGTTTTCCACCTTCACGGTAGTCTTTGTAATTGAACCTTACCGTCCTTACGTTGACATCAAGCAAACGATGGTTGGAGATGGCTATTTTGTGTGTATATCTACCTACATATTCAACCACTGTTTTGGGAGAAGCGAAAGGCCTTTTGGCATAAACCACCCATCTGTTCTTAAAAACCTTTTTGGCAATGGGTTGGGGTATGTCCATCCGCTTTCTCAACTCGGCCATAAACCGGGCACGGAAAACAATGCCCATAGCCCTTTTGGGAAAAAGGTATTTGTCTTTGTATTTGGCCATCTTCCATTTACCTGCTGGGGTTATCCCTCCCCCGGGGACAATACAATGGAGATGTGGGTGCAACCAGAGTTGTTGGCCCCAGGTATGGAGAATGGATATCATTCCGGTTTTAGCCCCCAGGTATTTATGGTCTGCCGCAAAAGATTGGATAGTGGACCATGAGGATGCGAACAAAGACGAGTATACGGCTTTGGCGTTGTAAGGCAAGAGTTCATTAAATGCCTGGGGCAAAGTAAAGACGATATGATAGTAAGGAACGGGAAGCAATTCGCTTTCCCGATCCATAATCCATCGTTCACGGTTGGTGGCCTGACATTTTGGGCAGTGCCTGTTGCGGCAAGAGTTGTAACTGATTATTTCTTTACCGCAATTACCACATTTGGATACATGGCCTCCTAAAGCCTGAGTCCTACACAAGGTAAGCGCCCGCAGGGTCTTTTTTACCTGTACAGGAAGGTTGTATTGTTGCCCAAGCATTTCACCATGAAGACGGATGATGTCCGATACTTCATGGCGGGGCCTCAGCTTTTTGCGGGATAAAGACGATCGAAGGGACTATGTGCCGTTATCCTGCCAATCTTGGCCACATGCAGGTACATCATCGTAGTCTGAACGTGTGCATGTCCCAGTTGCTCCTTGATCGTGACAATATCAACCCCCTGTTCCAATAAGTGGGTGGCAAAAGAGTGTCTCAAGGTATGCACACAGGCTTCTTTTTGTATCCCCG
>QIEB01000529.1 GCA_003229495.1 Flammeovirgaceae bacterium | reverse complement strand
GCCTGTCATGCAGTTGATCAAAAATTAATCGGTCCGGCACTTGCCGGTATATACGATCGTCAGGATATAGATTGGATCAAGGCCTTTGTAAGAAATTCTCAAGCGGTTATCGCTGCTGGCGACGAATATGCGGTGGCATTATTTGAGGAATATAATAAGACCGTTATGACCCCATTCAATTTGAATGATGTTGAAATAGAGTCTATTGTATCCTATATAAAATTCGAAACCGAAAATGTTGCGGTAACAGCCCAAACAGATACCGGAGCTGCGCCCGTAGAAACCGGATCTCAAGTTCCAGGTAGTTTTTTGACTGCCGTTTTGGTGGGTCTGGTAATTGTCTTGGTTCTGATATTGGTGGTCTTATTCCTCATTATTGGATTCCTTAAAAAATTCCTGAAAAATCGAGAGGGACTAGACGACTCGGATCGGGCAATTATTGATCAAAAATTTGACTTGGCAAAACTGGTTAAACGACCTGCTTTCGTGGGGATTGTGGTTTTTATTTTTGTAGTATTTGTGTTGAAAACCATGATTGATGGTCTGTACCAGGTGGGTATTCAACAGGGTTATGCACCTAAACAGCCTATAGCATTTTCGCATAAACTCCACGCGGGTCAGTATCAGATCGATTGTAACTATTGTCACACCGGAGTACGTAAAAGCAAATCAGCCAATATTCCCTCTGCTAACATTTGTATGAATTGCCATGGTCAGATTCTTACCGAATCTCCTGAAATTCAAAAAATATATGCCGCTATCGAAAATAATCGACCGGTCGAGTGGATAAGGGTTCATAATTTGCCTGACCTGTCCTATTTTAACCATGAACAGCACGTGGAAGTTGGTGGTCAGGAGTGTCAGACTTGTCACGGTCAAATACAGGAAATGGAAGTGGTGGAGCAATTTGCCCCACTGACCATGGGATGGTGTATAAATTGTCATAAAGAAACCAAGGTGAACACCAAGGGCAATGCCTATTATGACAATCTTGTTGAACTTCATGCTCAGCACTCCAAAGAACCGCTCAAGGTAGAGGATATTGGAGGATTGGAGTGTGCAAAATGTCATTATTAAGAATCATTAAGTGCAGAACTTCTGACGTATGAGTAACAGTAATAAAAAATACTGGAAAGGTTTAGAACAGCTAACCAATGATCCTGAGTTTGTAAAATACGCAGATAAGGAGTTTCCTGAGTATTTACCCATCAATGGGAAGAAGCAGGGCAGCGAAGGGCCGGATGAAGGATCGTCTCGACGTGATTTCCTAAAATTGATGGGATTTAGTGCTGCTGCTGCTTCATTGGCAGCCTGCGAAGCGCCAATCAGGAAAGCAATACCTTATTTGAACAAGCCTGAGGTAGTGGACCCGGGAGTAGCAAACTATTATGCTTCAACCTATACTCAAGGTGGTGACTATTGTAGTATAGTTGTAAAGACCCGTGAGGGTAGACCCATTAAAATTGAAGGGAATAAACTAAGTAAAGTAACCAATGGTGGGGTAAGCGCTCAGGTTGAAGCTTCAGTGCTCTCTCTGTACGATCAGGAACGGTTGAC
>QIEB01000149.1 GCA_003229495.1 Flammeovirgaceae bacterium | reverse complement strand
TAAAACAAAGAGGTTTCGAGAATATGGGGGGACCGGAAAAAGCATATGCCGGTTTTCTAAGTACTTTTCAGACCGGCCATGCAAGACAGGTCCTTCTACATATAAACGACTTTTTAGAGTTTGATGTGGAAAACCAACAAATTCTTAGAGTCGGTAGGATCGTTGAGATTGAGAACTCTCTCCAGGTGAATAACAAATGATTCATATAAAAGACTACTGATATGTCAATAAGTGACCTGGCAACCATTTCCACCTGCGCACCTCAAGACCTTCAAAAGAAAAATATTAAAGCCCAAACTAAGGACCTTACCAAGGAACTAGACGAACTGCAAAACAAACTTTATGCTGAAAGTAAATGGAGCCTGCTGGTTATTCTACAGGGGATGGATGCCAGTGGAAAAGATGGTGCGGTTAAACAGGTTTTCAGTTCCGTAAACCCTCAAGGAATAAAAGTAAAGTCATTCAAGGCACCCACTGCAGAGGAATTGGACCATGATTTTTTATGGAGAGTACACAAACACACACCTCCTAAGGGAAACATACAGATATTTAATCGATCCCACTACGAGGATGTATTGGTTACCCGTGTTTTAGGGCTTACCGATGATGATACCGCTCAAAGGAGATTTCAAGTAATCAATGGATTTGAGAGACTGTTGAAGGAAAGAGGAACACAAATTCTCAAGTTCTATCTACATTTGTCTGAGGAAAAACAGCAAGAAAAGTTCAAGGACCGTCTTAATGACCCCAGAAAATTTTGGAAGTTCAATCCCAACGATCTAAAATCGGCAAAAGACTGGCCTCTATACCGGAAATATTATCAGGAAGTCTTCGAGAAATGCAGCCCGGAAATACCTTGGACCATCGTCCCCGCTGACCAAAATTGGTACAAGGAATATTTGATAGCTAAGAAGATAGTGGAAACGCTCCGAGGTTTGAACATGAAGTACCCGGGGCTTAATGAGTCTTAAGTTTTAAGTGTTTAGTTTTTAGTCATACCTCACTCTGGTGGACTCAATTACTTAAAGAATGACCCAAACTAAAAACTAAAAACTAACAACTAAAAACTAAGATTTCTCCTGCTCCTCTTCTTTGATCTGCTTGGCCTCCATTAAATATCCAATCAGCAATCCGATGCCTCCAAAGACGAAACCCATTGAAAAGTAGGCTACTTCTTCATAGACAATTCCGCTGGAATCCAACACACTGCCTACCAGTAGTCCTATTCCAACACCTATGGCCACCAGGGCAAATTTTAACCCGGTACCTTTTGATTTTGGACTCTTGGAGTGGGGATCCATTCCATGTTCTATCATCTTCAGTCGCTCAGTGTTTTCGTACTTTCTTAGAAATACGATCATTGCAAATGCTCCTAAGGAGATCAAAATTGGGACTAAAATTGGGATTAATATTCCAGGCATAATTGTTAAATTTAAAATACTTAAATTCGATTTCGAAACATATGACGCCACTCATGCTACATTGGTTACACTGCAACCAAAATTTTATTTTGTAATCAACGAGCTGTAACCTGGCAGCAAATCGAAGCGTCAAAGTCG
>QIEB01000229.1 GCA_003229495.1 Flammeovirgaceae bacterium | reverse complement strand
CCTATAATCAGCTTGGCCCTTAATTATAGAAAATCAATCATCATTCTGGCTGTTATGCTTCTGGTGGGCGCCGGATTTACTTTTGCCAGGTTGGGCGGGGAATTTATCCCCAAGTTGGATGAGGGTGATATCGCCATGCAAGCATTGATCAAGCCAGGCAGTTCCCTATCTGAGTCAATAGATCTTTCGAAGAAACTAGAAAATATAGTAATGGAAAATTTTCCGGAGGTAATAACCATGGTGGCCCGTATTGGTGTGGCCGAGATCCCCACTGACCCTATGCCTATGGACATTGCTGATACCTATATCATCCTTGAGAAGGATATGGATAAATGGGTAAGTGCGGATTCCAAAGATGAACTGGTGGAGAAGATACGCAGTAAAATTTCTACTATCCCCGGAGTAAATTTTGTATTTACCCAGCCGGTAGAACTACGGTTTAATGAACTACTCACCGGGGTAAGAGAGGATGTAGCGGTGAAACTTTATGGAGAGGATCTTACCGTGTTGGCGGAGAAGGCACAGGATATGGCCCGGATTATTAGAACGGTCCGTGGCGCCGCTGATGTTAGGATGGAAGCTACCAGTGGTTTGCCCCAGATGACCGTTCAGTACGACCGGGCAAAACTAGCTCAGTATGGTTTGAATATCGAACTGCTAAACCGTTATGTGAGCTCAGCCTTTTCAGGGGCCTCCGCCGGAGTAATTTTTGAAGGCGAAAAGAGATTTGATTTAGTGATCAGGCTGGCTCAAAAATACAGAAAGGACATTGGCAGTCTAATGAACCTGTATGTGGACCTTCCCAATGGAGAGCAAGTACCACTCAAAGAAGTAGCAAATATCAGTTATCAACCCGGCCCTATGCAGATCTCCAGAGACAATACTTACCGGAGGATTTCTGTAGGAGTGAATGTGCGTGGGAGGGATGTAGAGACCATGGTGGAAGAGATTCAGCAAAAGCTAGATGCTGATCTGGATCTTCCACCAGGTTATTACATAACTTATGGGGGATCTTTTGAGAACTTAAAAAGAGCCAAAGAGCGGCTGGGTATTGTGGTACCATTAGCTCTGGTGTTGATATTCATATTGCTTTATTTCGCTTTAAAATCGTTTTCTCAGTCGATAATGATATATATGGCCGTACCCTTGTCAGCCATTGGAGGGGTATATTCGCTCACCTTACGTGGAATGCCCTTTAGTATTTCTGCTGGTGTGGGTTTTGTAGTACTATTTGGAGTGGCAGTGCTAAACGGATTGGTACTAATTAGCCGGTTTAATGATTTAAAAACAGGTGGAATAACTAATATAAAAGAACGGATACTTACCGCTACCAGAGAACGATTGCGTCCGATTTTGCTGACGGCCACAGCTGCTATCATGGGTTTTATTCCTATGGCAATTTCTCAATCAGCAGGCGCCGAAGTACAACGGCCTTTGGCTACAGTAGTAATTGGAGGATTGATATCAGCTACCTTGCTTACCCTGGTGGTCATTCCTGTACTTTATTATCTCTTGGAAAACTATAAAAATAGCTCAGCGAGACTATCAGGGTCATGGTCAAAGG
>QIEB01000666.1 GCA_003229495.1 Flammeovirgaceae bacterium | reverse complement strand
ATTCTTCTTTTTGCAACAGAGAAAGACGATATTTCAAATTTGGTGCTTGCCAATCTGGGTATTACAACTTCTGAATAATTACTAGCCACATTTTGAAAAAACCACTAATATGCTATGTGGTTTTTTTTCTGTTTAACAGTGCCATTTAATAACTTAACGGCATGTCGTTGGTAATACCTTCCAGATTGAAAGTTGGAGATCCCGTAGCAGTAGTAGCCACAGCCCGGGCTGTTGACTATGAATCTGTGGAAGCCGGTATTAGGATCTTAATGGAGTGGGGATTAGAAGTGGAGCTTGGGAAAGCCCTATATCACCGGAGTCAACTGTTTGCGGGAACTGATCAGGAACGTCTTGAAGACCTGCAAGGAGCCCTTGACAACCCGGGGATTAAAGCTATTTTTTGTGCGCGGGGTGGTTATGGAACTACACGGATTCTGGATTCAATAAATTGGAAAGTATTCAGGCAGTATCCAAAATGGGTCTGTGGATTTAGTGATATTACCGCCATACTGTGTCACATTCATTCCATAGGCTATGCTTGCTTGCACAGCACCATGCCGCAACTTTTAAACGGTGTCGATGCTAACCGGGACCATGAAAGTCTAAAAGCCGCACTTTTTGATATGGATGTGAAATTAGAAGCGACAACTCATCCGGATAATCGAATTGGTGTTTGCGAGGGTCAAATGGTTGGTGGAAACCTGTCATTAATGGTTCACCTGATCGGTACGAAATCTGATGTAGATACAAAAGGGAAAATTCTCATAATCGAGGAGGTGGATGAACATTTATATCATCTGGACCGCATGATGGTACAATTAAAAAGAGCCGGCAAACTCCAGCAACTGGCGGGGCTGATAGTAGGACATTTAACCAGTATGAAGGAAGGGGATCTAAAATTCGGGACCAGTGCATCTGGGGTGATTCGGAGTCACCTGCAAGATAAAGATATACCTATTGGGTTTGGCTTTCCATTCGGTCATCAATCACCTAATTTGGCGGTGCCTTTGGGTATGACAGGCCATTTGGAGGTAACTCAGCAAGGGAGCAAATTTACCTTAGAATATAAACCCAGCAATCAATCCACCAATAATTATTAACGGAGCTGGTGTTTTGGTGAACATTAGTAGTATGAAGGTTCCCAGCAGGATTGTAATGTTTACTACATTTACGTTACTTTCAATGGGCTGAAAAAGTATAAATGCCGCAGCTATTACCAAGCCTGAACTGGCAGCATTAATTCCCTCCAGGGATGCTTTTACTACCCGATATTTCTTTAGCTGTTCCCAAAAACGAATCACAAAGAAGATCAGAAATGTGCCCGGAAGAAAAATACCTGCCGCAGCAATTAACCCGCCCAGAACTTCCCATAGTGTTCCCTGATCGCGCATAGCCAAAGCCCCAATGTATGCTGAAAAAGAGAACACAGGTCCCGGTAGGGCCTGAACAATACCAAAGCCTGATAAGAATTCTTCAGAAGAAAGATAATTTTTAAACTCCACGAATTCGGTATACAAAAGTGGAATTAGCACTTGCCCACCACCAAAAATTAAACTGCCATTCCGAT
>QIEB01000193.1 GCA_003229495.1 Flammeovirgaceae bacterium | reverse complement strand
GATGGTGCCAGCAGCTGGAATGATATTACCGAGGTTAATGGTCCGGCAAAATTTGGTTTCGCCATAGCTGTAGCAGAAGATAATCCCAACCGGGCCTGGGTAGTGCCGGCGATCAGCGATGAGGTTCGTGTGGCTGTTGATGGTGCGCTGTGCGTTTGTCGTACGGATGATGGTGGCAAGTCCTGGACTGATTTTCGTGCTGGCTTACCCCAAACGGATTGTTACGATATTGTATTTAGGCATGCATTAGACGTACAAGGAGACACCCTGAGCTTTGGAACCACTACTGGCAACCTGTTTCTATCCAATGACCTGGGAGAGCATTGGGACTGCATAAGTTCAACATTGCCCATGATTTATTCTTTGGCATTCGTATGAAACTTTTGAGCTAAATCTGGCGCCTTCCTATTATCTTCAGAAAGTACCGGGTTGAAGCTGTGATCCAAGTATAAAATATTTCATTTGTAGCAAACTATGTCTATATTAAAAGACCAACAAATCACTTAACCTAATAAATACATGATCCCAAATAAATTTGAATACCTAACCCCAAAATCATTGGAAGAGGCCATATCAATGCTTCAACAATACGGGGAAGAGGCTAAAATTCTATCCGGAGGACATAGCTTGATTCCAATGATGAAATTGAGATTTGCTACCCCTGAATATCTGATCGATATCAATGATATACCTGACCTGGACTACATTAAGGAAGAGGAGGGTTACTTAAAGATCGGTGCGTTGACCCGGGAAGTGGCATTGGAAGATTCTGAATTGATCAGTTCAAAATATCCACTATTGTTGGATACTGCAAAAATGATAGCAGACCCTCAGGTACGTAACCTGGCAACCATTGCCGGTAACCTGGCCCATGGGGACGCTGCAAATGATCATCCAGCCACCATGCTTGCCTTGAATGCCACTATTGTAATAACCGGTTCGACAGGAGATCGTGTGGTCAGCATCAACGATTTCTTTAAAGGATTCTTTACTACTGCGTTGGCTTCCGACGAAATTTTAACTGAAATTAGGATTCCTATCCCGGAGGCCGGAAGCGGAGGTGCCTACTACAAACTTGAGCGTAAGGTTGGTGATTATGCTACCGCTGGAGTAGCGGTACAGTTAACTGTAGATGGTTCTGGAACTTGCTCGTATGTAGGCATAGGACTTACCAATGTCAATTCTACTCCTATGCGAGCCTTGCGCAGTGAACAAATGTTGAATGGTCAGGTGGTCAACCAAGAGTTGATTGACCAGGCGGCTGAGGCAGCCAGCCAAGATTGCAGCCCTTCAGCAGATCTCCGCGGAGATGAACAATATAAACGCGCCATGGTTGGTGTATTGACCAAGCGTACCATAAAAAAGGCTCTGGACAGAGCTCAATCATAAACCACTATTATCCATAGAATGAAAGAAATTACTCTCAAAGTAAACGGGGAAGAGCACTCGTTAGAAGTCGATCCTCGCTTGTTACTGGTTCACATGATCCGTGAAAACCTAAGTTTAACCGGAACCCATATCGGTTGTGATACTTCCAATTGTGGAGCATGTACCATTTTGTTAAATGGAA
>QIEB01000507.1 GCA_003229495.1 Flammeovirgaceae bacterium | reverse complement strand
GCCAGTGGAAAGACCATTCCCGCCGCGGTTAGATTGCTCCAACAGGATTTCATTCCCTGGAAAAGAGGGGTTTCTCTTTAGACATGCAATCCATTAACCGTACTTCTTTGCAAATAACTGATTCCAGACCGATACGGGTGCTACAGTTCGGAGGTGGTAATTTTCTGAGAGGATTTTTTAATTGGATGGTGGATATCCTTAACGACCAGGCGGATTTTGATGGAGGTGTGTTACTAATTAAACCAACCGAAAGGGGAGGATATGAGAAATTACGAGCTCAAGATGGTTTATTTCATACAATTCTTCAAGACCACTCCGGTGAGGTTACCAGATTGATTAAATGTATTAAGGAGGTTATTCATCCATACCGGGATTGGCAAAAATTCTTAGATACAGCTTCATTGCCATTTTGTCGTTTTGTGGTTTCTAACACCACAGAATCCGGAATTGTCTATCAATATGAACAGCTGGACCTGAGCAAACCACCAAAGTCCTTTCCTGCGAAATTGACCATATGGTTATATCACAGATTTAAAGAGTTTAAAGGAGATCCAAACAAAGGAATGATCATGCTTCCTACTGAGTTAATAGAAGATAACGGTGGAAAATTGAGTTCCTGTGTGTTGAAGTATGCGAAGGACTGGAATCTGGGGAATGATTTTTATTCCTGGATTAAGCGACACAATTACTTCTGTAGTACCTTAGTTGATCGCATCGTTTCCGGTTTTCCTATAGAAAACACTCTCGAAATTCAACAAACCCTCGGATTTGAAGATCAGCAGATAACTGTCGGTGAAAGCTACCATCAATGGGTCATTGAAACACATTATGACCTGCAAAATGAATTGCCATTCCATAATACGGATTTGAAGGTAAAATTCGTCGAAGACCTAAGTCCGTACCGGGACATTAAAGTAAGAATTCTCAATGGTGCACATACCGCTTTAGTGCCAATTGGTATGCAAGCCGGTTTATCAACGGTGTATGATGTAATGACCGACCCAGACTTTGGAAAGTTCATTAAGGAATTAATTTTTCAAGAAATTGTTCCCTCATTTACCGACTCTTCCATCGATGCCAGGGAATTTGCGGAGCAGACTATCTTGAGATTTGAGAACCCTCATATTAATCATCGGCTTGAAAGTATCGCATTAAATGCCTTGAATAAATTTCAGGTCCGATTGATCCCTACGGTGGTGCTTTACCTCAAACAGTTTGAAATTTACCCAAAAAGAATCATGTTTTGTTGGGCAGCACTGCTCCATGTGTCTTCTGAAGACGCCAATGATCTATCTATCCTAAAGGACTGGGACCTAATGGGACTGGAGAAAGCGCAGATTGTCCAGCAATTACAATTGGACTTGGAAAATATACGCTCTCAGGGTGCAAGGAAGGCGCTTAAATCGATCTAAACGGTATAATAAAAAAGGTTGTTCGAACATGTTACTATACGTCGCAAATCTCTACTCCTTGCTTTAGCGCGGCAATTTTGTCATCCCAGGTTGGAATAAATTCCTGCGCCACATAGCCTGTGTAGCCGGTATCCAGGATGGCTTTCATTATGGCAGGGT
>QIEB01000074.1 GCA_003229495.1 Flammeovirgaceae bacterium | reverse complement strand
CTCTGGCAAAATGAAACAATATTTGCTTCAGGTCCTTGAATCCAACATTTTCATCAACATAAAGTATCTCATATTGATGGAAAATACAATGGGCTCTGGCTGAAATAGCTTCATTTCTGAAAACCCTTCCTGGGGATAAAGTCCGTATGGGCGGTTTCTGTTTTTCCATCACCCGGATCTGCACATTGGAGGTATGGGTTCGTAAAGCAATATCCGGATCTTTCTCGATGAAGAAAGTATCCTGCATCTCCCTGGCGGGGTGGTTTGGAAGGAAATTCAGCGCGGTAAAGTTATGCCAATCGTCTTCAATTTCAGGGCCATCCGACACATTAAACCCCACCCGACCAAATATTTCAACCACCCGCTCCCAAACTGCACTCAGCGGATGAATACCTCCTAAACCAGTTCCTCCCGGAGGTAATGTGAGATCCGCTACCTGCAACTGACTTTGGGGTGCTGCCTCCGCCAGTGACCTGATCAACTCTTTGAACTTTATTTGAGCCTGACTCTTTAGATCATTGAGTATTCTGCCCAACTCTTTACGATCCTCAGGGGCAGCTTCCTTCAGTCCCTGGAATAATTCTGCAATTATGCCTTTTCTGCTGACAAATCTCAGACGGAATGATTCTAATTCATCTTGATTAGATACCTGGACATTTTTTAACTCCTTATGTAAAGTCTTAACTTGATCCAGCATCCTGCAAATTTAGGTAAGTATCATTCCTGCTGCAACGGTTTCGTTAGTAAATTCATCCACCAGGATCATACTACCGGTAGTCCTATTGCGTCGGTAGCTATCATAGAAAATCGGCCTGGTTGTTCGTATTGATATTCTGCCAATATCATTTAAACCAATTTTCAAATCGTCCTCCAATCGGTGAAGGGTATTAATATTCACTTTATATCTGATCTGCTTTACGATACATCTCAACTCTTGAGTGGTGTGCTTTATGGTATACTTGCCACCTGGATTCAGTGGTTTCTCGTTTAACCAACAAACCATCAAGTCGATGTCCTGACCGACATGCGGCTGATTGTTGGTTCGAACGATCATATCACCCCGACTGATATCAATTTCATCATTTAAGGTCATCACTACCGACATAGGTGGGTAAGCCTCTGTCAACTCCTCGTCTATGGTCCTTATTGACTCAATAGTGGTGGTAAATCCTGACGGCATCGCCATTACTTCATCACCAGGCTTAAACACTCCTCCTTCGATTCTTCCGGCATAGCCCCTGAAATCATGAAATTCGTCTGACTGGGGTCTGATCACCCGTTGCACAGGAAAACGACAGTCCACGTAGTTAAGGTCACTGGCGATATGTACATTTTCAAGGACGTATAGCAAAGTAGAGCCATCGTACCAAGGCATGCTTTCTGATTTATTAACAACATTGTCGCCCTTTAGTGCACTTATTGGAATATAGTGTATGTCCGGAATATCCAGTTTGTGGCTGAAGGTCTCGAAATCTTCTACAATTCTATTGAAACTAGCCTGGTCATAATCCACCAGGTCCATCTTATTAACACAAAGTACCAGGTGCTTTATCTGCAATAAAGAAGCTATAAAAGCATGTCTGTTGGT
>QIEB01000237.1 GCA_003229495.1 Flammeovirgaceae bacterium | reverse complement strand
TTTTGTAACTATTCAGGAGCCAATTTAGCGATAAGTTTGAGTGCATTAAAGATATTGACTCCGTTTTTAATGGTTGTATCAATTACAGAACGTATGATAGCAAAATCCATGGCATTGTCTTGATTGACAAATTGTCCGGATATTTTCTGCTTGACTTTAACATTACGTATTGCCCTTTCCGATGCATTATTGTCAGGTGGCACATGATCGTGATATAGAAATGGAAATAGGTAATCCTTGTTTTTGCGAAGCCTTTTATGAAAAGGTTTTATTTTACGGGGCTGTTTATCGATATCATAGGCCAGTAACCTGTCTAACCGTTCGACCAGTTGGTTTCTCCGGGGCAAGTCTTGCCTATAATCAACTATTTCACTTTTTAGCTTCAATGCATCAAGTAATAATTTTCGAAATCTTTTTGCCCAGCGGTCATCATATAACTCCATAAAGAAGTTGAGTTCCCGTAACAGATGGGCAATACATAACTGATGTGTTGAGGCCGGGGTCTTTAAGTGGGCAGCCCAGCAATCACTAACCAAAATACCGTTTTTCAACCCATCAGGAAAAAGCCGCTTTATTACCCCAAAGCCCCGGCTCGGGTCAACAGTAATAAAAGTGTTGTTGGGATTTTGCCAAGTCCAAAACCAGGCCTTCCCTCCATTAACTTTAGCACCTGTCTCATCAGCCCCTACCACCGGACTTTGCAGAATGTTTTCTTTTATCCGGTTGTAAAGCAGCAGTGATTTAAGGGCCATGCGCCTTACAGCACTTACCAGGCTGCCTTCACTGATGGCTATGCCAAATAGATCTTGAAAGCATTCTTTCATTCTTCGATAGGGCAAATATTGCCTTACCGAAAGGTAACCCGCCATACTTTCTACCCCAGGTCCATATTGTATAGGGGCCTTCACGTTGGAGGGAAAAGTACCCCTGGTCACATGTCCGCAAAGGCAGGTTTTGCTATAAACCCTGTGTTCTGTATAAATAGGCTCTATGGGTGGAATATCCACTACCTGCCTTCGTTCTGACAGCAAACCGGGGAACCGGTCTAACCCTTCACCGCATACCTGACAGTAATCCGGCACATGCTCAATTAACTCATCGGGGGATTCGGTCATTTCCAAGCTGTGTCCTTTGTGACCAGGTTGCCCTCCTCTGCTGCGTCCACTTTTTTTTCTCAGACTCTTATTTTTGTTTTCTCTACCTTGATCCTGTGAAGGAGGCATAGAACTGTTATTACTGTCCTTTTTTGATTTTAATTCCGATACCTGCTGTTCCAGGTCTTCAACTCTTTGAGTTAGTTCAGTCACTTTCTTAACCAATGCATCATTCTTGGCCAACAGGGTTTGGACAATTGTTATTAGTTCTTTCTTGCTTAATTGATAAAGGCTCAAACTATGGGCATTTTGTTGCACAAATCTCGCCCCCTAAACTCATAAATCACCTAAAATCAAGTATTTGTTATAACCAA
Organism: Flammeovirgaceae bacterium; assembly: GCA_003229495.1. Classification (GTDB taxonomy): domain Bacteria; phylum Bacteroidota; class Bacteroidia; order Cytophagales; family Cyclobacteriaceae; genus SZUA-3. The sequence continues at coordinate 121 of QIEB01000237.1, read as the reverse complement.
TTTTCCCACCTATGTGGATAAATACGCCGATTTTTGAGTAACCTAAACCAATAATTGTGGATAACTCTGATAAAATTCCGATTTTTGAGTAGAACCTATTTGGGTACCTGAATATTTACAA
>QIEB01000539.1 GCA_003229495.1 Flammeovirgaceae bacterium | reverse complement strand
TTGCAGCTTTTTCAATTAATTGACAGCTTACTGGCACTAGAGTCCATTCAGCGCTCACAATTCTCATTACACCTGGGTTACATTAGTGAAGTTTCCAATGCCGGCCGAACCCTGGCTGTTAAGCAGTATGGTTTCAATCCCGGGATCAGCTATTTCCACAAATCTGGCGGCTATATAGATGTAACTGGATATTGGAACAGTGATCTTGATCCCCGATATGATCTTACCGTGGTAGGTCTGGGATATATTGGCTTTCTCTCACCAAAGCTTAGTTACTCCATATCCTACGATCATAGCTTTTTTACCGAAACAGAGGTTGAACTCGACTTACCCCAGTGGGTGATAGATCAGTTGCTGCCACCAATATTGAACAACAGTCTTTCTGGCAGGGTGAACCTTGACTTCGGGCCAATTGAGACAGGTATTGACTATTCATGGTTGTTTAATGACGAAAGCGCTCATCGGTTTCAATGGAGACTAACAGGCGACCTCAAAAAATACGGGTGGCTGGGTATGGACAGAGTTGCACTTCGTCCGGCCTTCGAAATGTTATATGGAAATTTGGATATATTCAGCGTAAGCTACAGTAGGGAAGCGTTTGTCCAGAAACGATTTCCATACCTGATAAACAAGAAAAATGAATTTGGTTTAATGAACTACCGATTCCGTCTGCCACTAGGGTTGACAAAGAACCCCTTTCAACTTATTTTTGAGTATAACTACAATATACCAGTATCACTTCCAGGAGAAGATTTTGAATATCCTAGTAACAGTTATTTTAGTGTTGATCTGTATTACAACTTTGCGATTGGCTCTAAAAAAAGCATCTTTGAATAAGCTACCAGGAACCTGGTCCAGCAAGCAAGATGATTGAACCCGGATTATGCAATACCTGACACTTTTCCAGTTAAATCAGATAATTCAGTCCGCACTGGACCAGCAATTGGCACCAAGCTATTGGGTGGTAGCAGAGATTGGTGACCTGCGCATCGACCAAAAAGGCCACTGCTACATGGAGTTTGTGGAAAAGGATGGCCAAAGGATGACTGCTAAGTTACGGGCCAATTTATGGGCCTATGATTTTCGTAATCTGAATAGTCTCTTTCAATCGGTAACCGGACAGCCCCTTAAACCCGGAATGAAAATCCTGGCCAGAGTAATGGTGCAATTTCACGATGTGTACGGATTAAGCCTGCAGGTAAAGGATCTTGATCCTAATTTCACTCTTGGAGATAGGGCAAGACAGCGTCAGGAGGTAATTGACCGTTTGAATACAGAGGGCATTATGACTAATAATACCCGTCTCAGTCTTCCCCTGGTACCACAGAGAATTGCAGTGGTTAGTTCAGGGACCGCAGCCGGTTATGGAGATTTTATAGATCAGATTATTAATAACCCACAGCGATACCATTTCCAGGTAGATCTTTTTGAGAGCAGGCTGCTGAATCCATAGTCGCTGCTATGAAGGAGGCGGGAACGATAAAAGAGCATTTTGATATTTTAGTGCTAATCAGGGGTGGTGGCTCCCAAATTGATCTCGATTGTTTTGACAGCTATTTACTGGCCTCAGAAATTGCACAGTTTCCACTTCCGGTAATAACCGGTATTGGGCATCAACGGGATGATACCATAGCAGACATGGCGGCCAATACTAAAATGAAAACGCCCACCGCGGTAGCGGAGTTTCTGATCAACGGAATGATGGCTTTTGAGGAACAATTGAACTTTCAGTTCAATCAGATCAAAGACTGTACAACACGGCACTTGCAAGATCAAAGCACTAAACTGTTCGGAATGCTAAAAAATCTGGGTCATGGAGCAAAGACCATAATAAACAACCACAAACATGCTCTGGGAATATCAAAACAGCGCTTGATTTCAGGTGTTGACGGCTGTATCAAAGAAAACAGGGGCCAGTTGATACATTATCAGGAGGCATTGCATAAACAGCCTACAAAGGTGGTTTCTCATGAAAAAAGGTTACTGCAGGTTTTGGAGACTAAGATCACCATGGCAGATCCGGAGAATATTTTGAAAAGAGGCTATAGTATCACATATTTGAATGAACAGGTAATAAAGCCCCATGTTAAGGTTGTTGAAGGCGATGAGCTAAATACAAAAATGTATTCAAAGTCGATAAGAAGTAAGGTGTTAAAAGTAAAAAATGAGTGATTCTAAAATAAAGTACAAAGAAGCTTTTCAAAGAATAGAGCAGATCGTGTCACAAATTGAAGGGGATGATCCCGATGTGGATAAATTAACAGACTTAGTAAAGGAGGGATTGGAATTACTCAAATATTGCAAGCAACATCTCAGGCATACCGAGGAGGACCTTAAATCAGCGCTTCAGGATCTGGATTAGTCAAATTTTGGGCCAGGCTCACATACTCCAATAACAAGGTCCAATAATATGCATCGCATCGATATTTTAAGTGAAAGAACGAACTTTGAGCTAATCGCTTAAGCCTCGGGTTTTGAAAGCCGGTAAGCAGGCCTGCATGGAAGAAGTAGAAATTTCGAAAACAGCTTTCATAACTATCATCAGTGTGGAGAGGAGAGGTTTTAATCTGCATCCTCAAAAGAGAAGTCTTTAGCAAAAGGGTTTCCATAAAGGACAACTTTTTTTTCAGTTCCAATTTCAAACACCGAATCAACAACACCCGTAGTGATAACAGTTCCTTTCGATTAAATCTACCCACCAGGCGTGCCATATGATACAAGATCACTGAGCTATTGCTGTAATGAGGTGAGACCAGGAATGGTGATTTGTGGTGGTCTTGTTGTTCTAACACTCTAATTAGGAATTGCACAGAGTCGGAGTCAACAGAGGTCCAGGGAAGCTGGTATTGGCAAACCATATACAATACATTGCTTATGACACAGGCGTCCATTTCACGAAGTATTCTTTTTCCGAAGAAGGTAGGGTAGGCCTTTAACTCCTGATAGGCAGGTGGAGTCAGCGGCGACACCTTGGAATTTGGCAGGTAATGATTTTCCAGTTTATTTTTATACCACAAAAGCTGGTC
>QIEB01000297.1 GCA_003229495.1 Flammeovirgaceae bacterium | reverse complement strand
AACTACCCCATCGTTTGGTCATTCTCCGGATGGAAAGAGCAGGTTCCGGAAAATCATACTTCCGGAATTTTATATAAGACGACTTGACCAGTTGGTCAAATCTTTTTTGGTGGAATCTTGCGGAGCGATCACCACTATGGATGTACCAGCCCTTCGTCGGTGACATTCTTTAGCGCATTGATGGCTGATTGGATACTGCTTTGAGAGAATCTGTAGGCCCTGTTCTTGTATTCAAATTCGTTTAAGGTGTGTAGTTGCTTTTCCAGGATGCCTTCCAGTAGTACATTGGACAATTTGACGGTGTTCCCTTTCGGTTTGTTGAGGAGCAATGTACTGCCAGCCCAGTTTTCTCAGTAGATTGAGGGCCGGCTTTTGAGAATCGGTCCATTCGGTGTAGTTAGTCATGGTTTTTTCTCTTTGCCCAATTTGGGCACCTGATCTACCAGCCTTTGGTCATCTGACTTAATTTTTCGATCTACTTTTTTTAAATCCTGTTCCGGAGGTAGCTGTTCGGGAACTATGCCTCTTTGACCCAATAATGTTCTTACCTCTTGATTGTTTTTAATATGCTCCTGTGTTATACTCTGTTCACCCCTTAAATCATCCTTACGAATGTTGAAATTGGTGATCTCCGTGGCAAAATCCTTTGCTTTGATAGTGATGGTTGGCAGGAAGTCTGCCAGTGGGCGCGACTTTGGAATTTGTAATTTCACCTTCATGTCCTTGGTACCAAATCCTCCAAACAGCGCTTGATCTCCCCTGCTTCGTATACGTCCAAACCCTCGGTTGTCCACTCCTCTCTGAAATATCAAACCCGACAGTTCCTTTTCAGAATCGGTGAGTTTTTCTCGTGCCTGAAGTCGCTCCCAGTCTAACATCCTCTGCTCGATGAGCTCTTGTTTGCGGGTTTGCACCGCGAAGTAGCTCATGGCAAAAGCGATCTCGTCTTTGCGCGGGTCGCCGTTTTGAGCGATTAAATAACATGCATACCTTGTGAGCATGATATCCTCAATTTCCCTGGTGCTACCTGATCCAAGCTGGACCATTTTCCTGACGTCAAGAAAATGGTCCTCGACCGCCTGTTGGGCGTTTTTGCAAGCAATGGCCGCCTTACCAATTACTTTGAAGAAGTTCTCCCATTTGCCATATCCCAACAAAGACTGGATCTCCCGGGCCAGCCAATATTCGGTACCATTTTCCTGGTGTTTGGCTTCTTCAAACCCTGAGAATAATTTGATCATTGTGTGTTTTTTCATTGTTCTTTATTTACCCGGTTCCTCAATGCGATTTGATTTAATATAGTAAACAGTTGTCGTAAAATTTGCGACAACTGCCTTGAAACAGCAAAATACAAATTTTGCATAATGCTTTTTGAACTGTCCGGAAATTCCGGACAGTTTCTTTTTTCTTAATACTTAACTTAAACCGGCGCAAGATATGACATGGTTTAGTTATTCATTTCTTTTGATCTTTACCCTGTGAAATAAGATTTGAGCTCTTTTTGTTTCCACTCTTTGAGGCGATTGCCTAGATACATTTTGCCATTGTATGTTTTTAAATATTTTTCTCTTTTCAACAGATCAATCTCTTTCTGCACTGCCT
>QIEB01000566.1 GCA_003229495.1 Flammeovirgaceae bacterium | reverse complement strand
AATCTGTATCATCTGAACGCTGAAGAAGAACCTGAAACTTATTATTATCCAAAAGATCCGGAGTTTCACAAAAAGTTTGGACCCAGGGGAGTGTTACATTCATTTGCTGATGGAAAAAACTGCTGATGATGAATTTACCGATGCAGCCATCGCTTTCATTGAAAATGCCCACAGTCAGGGAAAACCATTTTTCGTTTGGTTAAGCGCTACCCGGATGCATGTGTGGACCCACCTTAAAGAAGAAAGCATCGGTGTCACTGGAATAGGACTATACCCTGACGGTATGGTAGAACATGATAAAGCCATTGGCCGGGTGCTTAAGACCCTAGATGATTTGGGCATTATCGACAAAACCATTATCATGTACTCCACAGATAATGGAGCTGAAAAATTTACCTGGCCCGATGGTGGCACAACTCCGTTTGCCGGGGAAAAGGGTACTACCTGGGAAGGGGGATTTCGAGTGCCTTGCGCCATTCGCTGGCCTGGTGTAATTCAACCAGGGACCATCCATAATGAGATATTCTCTCATGAAGATATGATGCCTACATTATTGGCGGCTGCAGGTATGTCCGATGTCAAAGAGAAACTATTGAAAGGATATAAAGTTGGAGAGAAGACTTTTAAGGTTCATCTGGATGGGTATAATATGATGCCCTTACTTAAAGGAGAAGTTGATGAAAATCCCAGAAAGGAAATTTTCTATTTTGATGCCGGGGGAAATCTAAATGCTTTGCGCTATGAGGATTGGAAACTACATTTTACCTTGATGGAAGGCTCCATTAATGAAGCATACCGTAAAACACCCTCATGGCCTATCTTGATAAACTTGCGGGCAGACCCTTTCGAAATTTCGCAAAATTCTGCTATGTACATCAGGTGGTTTGCGGACCAAATGTGGACCTTTGTCCCTGCACAGGCTATTACCGGACGATTTTTGGAAACTTTTAAGGAGTTTCCTCCGGTTAGTGGTTCCTCTCTGGGAGTAGATAAAGTGGTACAGCAGTTAGCCGCGCACCCACAGGGTCAATGATTGGTCAATTGCATTGGCTGAACTGGTCTAGCCTAAGAATTATTGTGATCATTGGATTAGTTGGGCTATACACCGGGTGTATGTCCAAGGATTCTTCCATTGAAGTTACAGAGTCACCGGATCCATTGTCTTCATGGAATGAAGGAGTGACCAAAGAGGCCATCATGTCTTTTGTTGAAGCGGTCACGGATCCACAAAACGAATATTTTGTGGAAGTGGCAGACCGTATTGCCACCTTCGACAATGATGGTAACCTGTGGTCTGAGCAACCTTTGTATTTTCAGATGATTTTTGCATTGGACAGAGTAAAGCAATTGGCGGCAGAGCATCCAGAATGGAAGGATGAGCAGCCCTACAAGGCGGTCTTAGAAGATGATATGAAATCCTTGATGGAGTCTGGAGAGCATGGGATTTTGGAACTGGTGATGGCCACTCACGCTGGAATGACCACTGAGGAATTTGAAGCCATCGTAAAAGATTGGCTGGCCGCCTCCCGGCACCCTCGATTCGATAGACCATATAATGACTTGATTTACCAACCCATGCTGGAGTTGTTGGATTATCTTAGGGAAAATGATTTTAAAACTTTTATAGTTTCAGGAGGCGGGATAGAGTTTATGAGGGCCTGGGTAGAAGATGCTTATGGTATTCCAAATGACCAGGTGGTAGGAAGCAGTGGTAAGATGGAATT
>QIEB01000288.1 GCA_003229495.1 Flammeovirgaceae bacterium | reverse complement strand
TAAAAACTAAGAACTAAACACTAACAACTAATAAAGTGAAACTTGGATTCGTAAGCGCCATTCTGCCAGACCTCGGGTTAAAAGAGGTACTACAATTTGCAGCAGAAGAAGGATTTGACTGCGTAGAAGTAATGTGTTGGCCTCTGGGTAAAGCCGAGCGACGTTATTCAGGGGTGACGCATATCGATGTGACCAAGCTAACTAAATCCTTCATCAAAGAAATCAAAGGTCTGATGGCAGAAACCGGAGTTGACATCAGCTCGCTGGGATACTATCCTAATCCACTTACTGCTCGAAAGGCCGAAGCCAAAGTCTACCGGGAGCACATTAAAAAGGTAATTCGCGGTTCAGCCCTGTTAGGGATCCACACTATGACCACCTTTATCGGACGTGACTGGAATAAATCTATTAATGAAAATTGGAGCGAATTCAAAAAAACCTGGCGGCCAATAATCAGGTACGCAGAAAAGCAGGGAGTAAACGTGGGCATCGAGAACTGCCCCATGTTGTTCACCTCCGACGAATGGCCCGGTGGCAAGAATCTGGCCATCAGTCCATCGATCTGGCGCCGGATGTTTGAGGACATTCCCAGTAAAAATTTCGGGCTGAACTACGACCCCTCGCATTTGGTATGGATGCACATGGACTATTTAAAGCCCATCAGGGATTTTGCTCATCGTTTTCATCATGTCCATGCCAAGGACGTGCGGGTTGACAAACACAAATTGGATGAAGTTGGAATTTTGGCCCACCCGTTAGAGTATCATACACCGAAGTTACCAGGCCTTGGGGAAGTAAATTGGGGGAAGTTCTTCTCCCATTTAACTGATGCCGGGTATAATGGTCCCGTTTGTGTTGAAGTAGAAGACAGGGCTTATGAGGGGTCGCTGGAAAGGAGAAAAGCTTCGTTGAGGCAGAGTTTGCAGTATTTAAGGCAGTATTGTAAGTGAATTATGAATTATAAGTTATGAATTATGAGTTTTGAAATGTCGATCCCTGAATGGGGTTAACCGCCTTTGTTAATTATTTATACCACCTTCAGCCAACCCCCATCCACATAATAAGTAGACCCGACAGAATAACTGGCCATTGGTGAACAAAGAAAGACAAAAAACTTCGCCAATTCTTCCGGTGTGGCGAACCGACCGATGGGAGTGTATTCCTTAGCAAGACGGTCAAGATATTCGTCGGCTGTAATACCTTCTTTTTTTCCCAACTCGGCGGCAGTTTTTCTCCAGTCCGGAGTCATGATCAGTCCTGGGTTGATGGTGTTTACCCTGATATTAAAAGGTATGGCTTCTTCGGCCAGGCACTTGGAAAACATGGAGAGAGCGGCTTTAGTGGTATTATAAATAGGCTCGTAATAAAGTGGCTGTTTGGCACATATGGAAGAGTTGTTTAAGATCACTCCCCCACCCTGATTTTTCATCAGCGGAATTAATGACCGGGACAAACGGACAGCAGCCATCACATGCAGGTCCCAGTAGTACTGCCACTTCTCATCGGGAGCGTCCATGATCTTTTCATTACTTCCCACCCCGGCATTGTTGATCAAAATATCGACCCCCGGATATTTTTCACTTATCTGGCCTACTAATTCCTGGATATCGT
>QIEB01000292.1 GCA_003229495.1 Flammeovirgaceae bacterium | reverse complement strand
GCGGCCACCTTTAGGTGGCTCATGGTTTTTAATCCGCTTTGAGCGGTTCACATATTCAAGCCTCCAGCTTTGCTGGAGGTATCTGACTTAGGTTTAAAAGTATACGCCAGTGATATCAGCAATGACGGTATAGATGACATATTAGTTATAGCACCGGGAGGAGATGGAGCAGATAATGCTAAGAGTGAGGCAGGAGATGCCTATGCCCTTTATGGAAACCCAACTCGATCAGGAATAATAGATTTAAGTGTAACTTTGCCGGAGTTAACTGTTTATGGGGCTGATGATGGTGACGACTTAAGAGATGTTTTTGGAGGGGATATTTCTGGTGATGGTATTAACGATTTTATTCTCGGTTATAGAGCAGCCGATGGACCTAATAATGGAGGCTGGTATGTAGGTGACATAATTGCAGTAAATGGTGGCGGAATTCAAGGCTTTTGGTTAAATGTCCCGGTGACTGTTAGCAGTGCCCTAATTTTTTCTTATGCTTCTTCGCCTTTACTGTCAGATACCCGGATAAGTAATTTTAGTATTACTCCTTCTGCTGATTCTGTAGATATTGTAATAGATGCATGGAATATATCAGGAACTTATTACAAGAAATGGACTGAAACCGCCAGCAGTGCTATAACTATCAGCCATACAATTGGAGATCTAAAAGCAGATGCTTATTATACAGTTAAAGTTGATAACACTTTGTTTAATAATTATTTCTCTAATAGTTCCGGTGAAATTGCTTTTACCTTTACAATGCCGGGTGGATATTCCAGCAAAGAATTTGAAGTAGATGAAGGTGGGGACACCGGAGATGGGGATGGAGATGGAAAAACTGGAAGTGAAGATGAAGGAACCACAGGTGGAGATGAAGGTGGGGACACTTCCGGTGGAGGTGGGATATGTTTCATTACCACGGCGATTGCCTGGCGATGAGAGGGATAAAATAGATCATCAATTAAAATAGGTCCTAACAGTATCATTAGACTTTAAAAAGGGAGGAAAGAAAATGATAAATCAATTTTATCGTGTTGCTAATCTTGTCATGGTTTTAGTTTTAACCGGTTTTATATTTTGTGGACCACAGATAGTTACCAACAGCGAAGCATCTTTACCAAAAGATCAGGATGAATGGACAGAAGAGAATACTCTTCCATTATGGAATGTAAAATTCAATGGCACAAGTCCTGCTGCTGATCCTAACCATGTTGCAGGTAATTATAGTATTAGCTCGACAAGGACAGTATCCGGCTCTGTCGCTTTCCAATTGCAATTTTCTGAGAACCTGGCCATGAATCCATCAAATGCCTCTTTACACTTTCAGGTTTATGCTGAGAAGAATTCATGCTCCAAATTGGGATAATCGATTTATATATAGTCCCTCGTTAACTTTAAATGATGAAGGATGGACTCAGGTTGATTTGAATATATCTGACTTCTTTTCAGAAGATGGTTCACCTGATTGGAATAATATCGATCTGATCACATTAAGTTTCTGGGGAGGCAGTCAGGGCGATATCAGGATCGATAAGTTTTATTTTGAGAATGCCACCCCCTGGCAGAGTCCAGGAATACCTGCTAATCTGACGGCTGCTGCTGGTAGTGGCGAGGTTGTCCTGTCCTGGGATACGGTTGAGAATGCAAATAGTTATAATTTATATCTTTCAAGACATCCCGGAATAACCGGGTCAAACTATCGTAATAACTTACTTGGAATGAAACTAACAGATATTGAATCTCCATATAGACTAACGGGCCTTAACAATGGTACGACTTATTATTTCATTGTTACTGCGGAGAATTCCCTTGGTGAAGGTTTATCATCAAATGAAGTCAGTGCAGTTCCGATCACCAATTCAGTAAGCCCTTTGTCTTTTGAAGATATTTCCATGACCGCGAAAATCGAGACTACTAAAAAGCAGGCATTTGGAAATCCTTTATGGGGAGATATCAATAATGACGGATATTTGGATATTATTGATCCACATCATGGTTTGGCACCCTCACTCTATCTAAACAATGGGGATGAAACTTTTAAAAATATTATTTCAGAAAGCGGTATCTCTGACGAAGATTATAAGTTTGATCAACACGGGTTTGCCCTGGGCGATTATAATAATGATGGCAATCTTGATATCTTTATAGCTGGTAAGACAATCCAGCTTTGGGAAGGTGATGGTACAGGAAGATTTTTCGATGTTACGAGCCAGGCAGGGATTGAATCGTCAAATGGCCGTACTGCAAATTGGGTAGATTATGATAATGATGGAAATCTTGATCTGTTCATTCGGTTTGGTGGAACTGACGGTTTATTATATAAAAATGATGGGGATGGTCATTTTATAGATGTTACAGACATTGCAGGCCTGAGGATCACCGAGCCGCAATATCAAATTATCAGCTCTTTTGCTGACTTTGACAATGATGGTGATATGGATTTATTTGTTGGTGGGAGTCTTGATGCTTTATATGCAAATAACGGAGATGGTACCTTTAGTTTGAATGAGTCCTTTCCTGGAAAAAGAGGAGCTTCCAGAGGTGCTGCATGGGGGGATTACAATAATGATGGATTCATTGACCTTTATGTCTCCAGGGGGACGAATGATTATTATAAAGCGATGTTTTGGGATCAGGAGAGGATTACATTTTCCTTTATAAAATTTTCTGATCCCGGGGAACTGGTCTTCAGATGTGAATGCAGTGAAATCACCTTTGATCTTAGCAAATTTGGCCCTATAGGCATTCCCCCTTCATATATCTTTATTGGAGAAGAAAGAAGGAATCCTGGTGAGGTCCCTTTTACTTTAAGTTCTAATGAAGTTACAGGGATACCTGAATTTGTCCCCGGAGAAGAGAGTGGTTTTTTTGTCTGGAAAGAGGAGACAGATGATATTTGGCATATACAATGGACTAAGACCAGAAAGGGGCTTGGACCGGGGTTTTGGGG
>QIEB01000119.1 GCA_003229495.1 Flammeovirgaceae bacterium | reverse complement strand
AATTTTTGGTAGGCTCCAGACAAGAGAAGTCGCTATCACCAACAGCCATCCGCCATTACCTCGACTGTAGTCTGCGGTTTTATTTCAGGTACCTGGTCAGGATCAGGGAAAGAGAAAAGGAGTCAGCAGAGCTTGATCCCAGGGACTTTGGCAATATTGTACACCAGGTTTTGGAACGGCTATACCAATCGTTTGTGGGAGAAACCGTGACAAAAGATCAAATCAAGGAAGTGCTGGATTCACAGGCCATAGTTGTGAGGCAGTGGATTGGTCCATAAAAAATCATTTTAAGAAATCCTCCTTTTCGGTACTGGAAGGTAAAGATATTCTTCATGAGCAAATCATGCAAAAGTTAATTTACAAAGCCGTTGAAAAAGACCGGTTGACGGCCCCGTTCAGAATGATAGGAACAGAAATGAAGGTTTCGTCAGACCTGGAATTTAGTCCGGGTAAATCAGTGCGGCTGGAGGGTACTCTGGACCGGGTGCATTATGCCCATGAAACAGTCCATATTGTAGATTATAAAACTGGTAAAGCAGATCTCATCAGTAAGGAAACCCTTCGAAACGATATCGTGCAGTATGTACAAATGCATTTTGACGAACCCAGGTACAAATCAGGGTTTCAGGGACTTTTTTATGGCTACCTGTGGGGCAAAATTAAGGGTAATAATCCGGTAAAATTGGGAGTGTATCCACTAAAAAAAGTAAATAAAGGCATTCAATGGCTTTACTTCGGTCAGACAATATCAATAGCCGGATTTAATGAATTTGAGAAACAGTTGACGCAAGTATTACAGGACCTTTTTGATGAATCAATACCTTTTACACAAACCGATGACCCTGAGCGCTGCCGTTTTTGTGCATACAAAGAGATCTGCCAGCGTTAAGCGAGGACACCCAGGGCATTTAAATCGTCAAAAGCTACTTTTAGACGTTCCACAAAGCTTTGCTCAGCAGCTCTAAGCCATGACCTTGGATCATAGTGCTTCTTATTGGGAGCATCATCACCGTCCGGGTTTCCTATTTGTGCTTGTAGATAACCTTCTTTGTTCTGGTAGTAGTTACGAACACCATCCCAGAATGCCCACTGCATATCGGTGTCGATGTTCATTTTGATCGCTCCATATTCAATAGCCTCTCTTATTTGATGTTGAGGGGATCCTGAACCTCCATGGAAGACAAAGTTCACCGGATTGTCCCCGGTATGGAATTTTTGTTGAATATACTCCTGGGAGTTTTTTAAAATTTCCGGCCTTAATTCTACATTACCAGGTTTGTAAACACCGTGGACGTTGCCAAATGCTGCTGCAATGGTAAACCGGTTACTCACTTCCATCAATTGCTGGTAAGCGTATGCCACTTCTTCCGGTTGGGTGTATAAGCGACTGCTGTCAACATCGGTGTTGTCTACGCCGTCTTCTTCTCCACCGGTCACCCCCAGTTCAATTTCCAGGGTCATGCCCATTTTATCCATTCGTTTAAGGTACTCCTTACAAATGGCCACATTTTCTTCCAGGGGTTCTTCCGATAGATCAATCATATGAGAACTGTATAGAGGCTTTCCGTGCTTTTGGAAATAATCTTCTCCAGCATCCAGCAGTCCATCAATCCAAGGAAGTAATTTTTTGGCTGCGTGATCGGTATGTAATACCACCGGAACACCATAAGCTTCCGCCATGATATGAACATGATGCGCACCGCTGACCGCACCGGTTACAGCCGCTTTTTGTCCTTCATTACTAAGCCCTTTCCCAGCCATAAAATGGGCTCCTCCATTGGAGAACTGGATCATAACCGGTGATCCGACGTCTCTAGAGGTTTCCAGTACCGCATTGACTGAGTTTGTTCCGATTACATTTACCGCAGG
>QIEB01000408.1 GCA_003229495.1 Flammeovirgaceae bacterium | reverse complement strand
CCGGTGAATTCTATATTTAGTAAAATTTTCCAAAATTCTACACGTTTTAAAACGGACAACTTCATTTATGACATTTTTCAAATCAATCCATTCTATACTTTTTGTGGCCATCATTCTCGGAGCTTGCAACAAGAATGCCAGTACTACGCTAACACCGACGGCAATTGATTCACTGAAAACAGTATTTCAAGACATTAATTCCCAGCTTGTGGTAGCCTGGAATACCATGATGCAGGACGATGATGACAAGTTAGACAACCTGAAGCGGATACTTCAGGAGGTAGAGTACAGTAGTGACTACAACCGGTTAAAATTGGATTCATTAAAAATGAACGTCGATCAGTTGGTAGCCGTTCGGTATGATCAGCAAACTATGTCAGATTCCGATCTTATTAACTTGTATGATTCAATGACTACCCAGGTAATGGGCGAAGTTACGGTATTTACCACCAGATTGAGTCAATTCGAACAATACCCACTCATGGGACAATTGCTTCAGGAAGTATTTGAAGCAGATGAACGGGTATTGAGATACCGAATTGAATATGATCGGACCGCAAAACAATATAATTCATTTGCTAAAGCGCATGAGCCGGATTTACAGTTGGTGGCGAAGCAAAAAGTTTTACAGCCTAAACCATTGTTCGAACTGCAAAACTAGAGCGCTGGGCGAATAGAGCATGGCGCCGGGCGTCATAGAGTTTCCAACTCTGCTCTCACAAACTGCATCAGCTCACGAATATATTGTTTGCTAAAATCAAATTTGATGTTCGCTGCTTTATATATTTCAGGAATAGATCGCTTGTACCCTAGCTTTAAGGCATCTAAATAGTTTTCGAGCCCCTTGGCCGGGTCCTGTTTGAAGTTTTTCCAAACTGCTACCGCCCCCAACTGTGCCATGCCATATTCAATGTAGTAAAAAGGAACTTCATACAGGTGCAATTGTTTTTGCCATAAATAGTCCTTCGCGGTTTGCAAGTCACCCCAGTCAGTAATATCATCGGAAAACATATCGAAAATGTTATTCCATTCATTTTTGCGATCAGCTATGCTATGCTCAGGGTTTTCATAGATCCAGTGTTGAAATTTATCAATGGTAGCCACCCAGGGCAGGGTTTCCAGAATCTGCTCCAAATGCTCTTTCTTAGCCCTTTTTAAGTCTTCAGCATTGTCAAAATATACATCCCAGTGGTCCATTGAGATAAGCTCCATTGACATGGAAGCCAGCTCTGCTACTTCGGATGGCGTACTCTTAAAATTTCCCAGTTCCAGGTCCCGGGTAACAAAAGAGTGGATGGCATGACCACCTTCGTGAAGTATGGTGATCATGTCCCGCAGGGTACTGGTTGCATTCATGAAAATAAAAGGAACTCCAATTTCCTCTAAAGGATAATTGTAACCACCTGGCGCCTTGCCTTTCCTGGATTCCAGGTCCAGATGACCCATATCTTTCATTATGGTAAGGCATTCTCCCAGAAAAGGATCAAGCCGTCGAAAGCATTCAATGGTCTTTACCGTAAGGTCCGTGCTGCCATCAAAGGGTTTTAATGGCTCCCGGCCGGTGGGATCAACCGCCTTGTCCCAGGGACGCAAGGGTGAGACTTTCAATAACCTTT
>QIEB01000318.1 GCA_003229495.1 Flammeovirgaceae bacterium | reverse complement strand
AAACAGATAGGTAATGTGATGACAGATTATTGGGTGCCATACGAAAAGTTTATTCTTGAACAAAAACATATACAATCAAAAATGGAAACATTTACAGTAGAGGGCTACAATTGCATATTCTGATCCATGTTGACCACCCAAAATTATGATACTGACCACCCATTATGATGATGTTGACCACCCCTTTGTATTGGAAAAATCAGGGTGGTCACGATGAACATTATGATGATTGTGACCACCTGAAAGTTAAGTGGTCTACCTGCTTTTATTGGCAGGAGACATCATCATAATTATGATATTGACCACCTGATAGGTTACGCTCTGTTTAGGCTTTTCTTTACAGTTTTTTTAAACAAAAGACTGGAAAAAATGGCTGGAAAAACTCTTAACATGAGCAAAGTAAAACAGATTATCAGACTAAGGGAAAATGGCGTAGCCCTAAAAACTATCGCCAGAAGCGTAGGTATCTCACGCAATACGGTAAAGAAATACCTTAAGTTAATCGAAACAAAAGGCTACCCTAAGCATGAGCTTCTAAGCAAGGAGGATGAATTCCTGGAGAAACTTATTTCCGACCCCGACCAGGTGTCCCAGGCTCGTTATGAATCTCTTGAAAAGATGTTTCCATACATCGAAAAGGAACTGAAACGGACCGGTGTAAACCGTTGGGTTTTATGGGGGGAATACAAAGATAAACATCCGGATGGCTATAGCTATCCTCATTTCTGTTCTTACCTGAGAGGATGGATGACCACGCGGGGAGCCACGATGCATTTTGAACATTGCCCGGCAGATAAGATATATATTGATTTTACAGGAAAGAAACTTTCTTGGGTAGATCGCCAAACAGGAGTTGTAAACGATGTAGAGGTATATGTGGCCATATTGGGTTTTAGTCAGCTGACTTATGTACAGGCTGTTGCCTCACAAAAGAAGGCTGATTTTATTGGGGCCACAGAAAATGCGCTTCATTATTTCGGAGGGGTTTCACAGGTATTGGTCCCTGACAATCTAAAGCCAATAAATATGAAGCCGATCTGAATACAGACTTTAGTGATTTTGCAAACCACTACAACACAACTGTGTTGCCTGCCAGGAGCTTAAAACCCAGGGATAAATCATTAGTAGAGAATGCAGTAAGTATCGTTTATTCCCGGATCTATGCTCCGATAAGAGACAAGGTTTTTCATTCACTTCAGGAGCTGAATGTTGCAGTAACAGACCTTCTGGAAGTTCACAATAATACGCCATTCCAAAAGAGGGAAAGATTTGAACAGGAAGAAAAAAGCAAACTCATGCCCCTGGCCCAGGATAGGTATGAGATGAAAAACTTCAGGTATGCAACCGTTATGAAAAACTCCCATATCCATCTTTCAGATGATAAACATTATTATAGTATCCCCTATCGCTTTATTGGAAAGAAAGTAAAGATGGTTTACTCAGCTTCCCGGGTATCGGTGTATTATAACAAAGAATGCATTGCTTTTTACAAAAGAGATATCAAACAGTATGGCTATACGACTACCAAAGAACATCTGCCATCTGCCCATCAGTTTGTTAGTGACTGGAACCCGGATAAGTTTCTTTCCTGGGCAGCCCGTATTGATCCAAAGGTAAAACAATATATCACCAGGATTCTGGAGGGCAAGACCTACCCGGAGCAAGCTTACCGAAGTTGTGTGGGCATCCTTTCCCAGGAAAAAAAAGTGGGCAAACAGCGCCTGATAGATGCAGTAGACAGGGCCATCCATTATGGGGCCTATAACTATAAAATCATAGACCGTATCCTTAAAGGTGGCCTGGACAGGCTCAAAGAAGAAGATGAAAAACAAGGCCCATTACCGTTTCACGAAAATATCCGGGGAGAAGAAAGTTTCCGGTAATCCATATATTTTTCACTTAAATAAACTTTAAAAAAATGAACAGTACAGTATTAAACAAAATGTCAAACTTGAAATTTTATGGTATGCAGCAAGCCTACCAGACCTTGTTGGATACCAACCAACATCACTCCCTAACCAACGATGAGATCATAAGCATGCTCATTCAGGCAGAATGGGAAGACAGGGAAAACCGAAAGATCAACCGCTTCATTAGAACTGCGCGATTCCGCTATGGGGCCAGTATAGAAGAAGTGGATTTTACTGCCAGACGTGGGCTGGACAAAACCCAATTACTCAGATTGGCTGATTGCAGTTTTATAAAGAAAAATGAAAATCTACTGATTTGCGGCCCTACGGGCGTCGGGAAAAGTTATCTGGCCTCAGCCCTGGGACACCAGGCTTGCCTGCAGGGGTACAAGACTTTATACTTCAATACTCAGAAACTATTTCCTCAACTTAATATCTACAAGGCTGACGGATCCTATCTCAAACAAGTATCCAAAATTGAGAAACATGATCTGCTGATACTTGATGACTTTGGACTTCAGGCCCTGGATAATAATGCAAGAATGATGTTACTTGAAATAATAGAAGACCGTCATGGAAGACGGTCAACGATTATCAGTTCCCAATTGCCAGTTAGTAAATGGTATGAAATAATTGGAGAGAGTACTGTAGCCGATGCTATTTTAGATAGAATGGTTCATGGATCTCATAGAATAGAACTAAAAGGAGAATCAATGCGAAAAAATAAATTGAAATGAATTTTGTAAATTTGTAAACCAACAGCCTGTTATGGTAAGCCATAACAGAGCGTGCCTTTCAGGGCAAGATCGCAAAGGTGGTCAACATCGCAATTCCGGTGGTCAACATCATCAGATTATACAATACTAGCTCACAATTTATACCGTGTGTTTGCTATGAAAACAGGGCGTTATACCGGGTATACAGCAAAATCGACCTTCGAAAAAATATTGTTCAATGCCGCTGATATAAAAGTCA
>QIEB01000133.1 GCA_003229495.1 Flammeovirgaceae bacterium | reverse complement strand
TCTCCTCCCACTTTATCAGGGTATCGCTTACCGGACAATCAAATATGAAATCATTGTGGGGGGATAAAATTGGGTTTAGGCTATCAACTTTAACAAATCCCTGCATAGCCCAGCTCTTTTGAACATCCTGCTCCATCTTGCCCGCATTGGGGGGCTGACAGCTTAAAACAAGAGTTAAAAACAGTCCGTAGCATACAAGTTTCAAGTGTGTAGTCATAGCTTGTGATATGTGGTGATCACCCATAATAGTAGAAAGCTAGCAAGATCAACCTAATTTTGGAAAACGCCTAGCGCTTAGCGCTAACTATGAAGCCGATTTCTAATTCGTCATTTCTAATTTCCAATTATTTTAGCCGATAAGCTGGCCCAGATTCAGGTGGTCTCCAAAGTCACCGCCGTAATGGACAGAAGAAATGACATGGTTTTCATCCAATAGAAAGTCGGCGGGAATAATAGGCCTTTCAAGTATCGACTTCAGATTGAAAAAGCCACTGGTCATCACCTTCAGCATAGTACGCGGTTTGATCATGGTCTTAAACATACCAGTAAGCGATGATTCCACACCATACAGTAGATAGGTTCTTAGATCCGGGTCTGCAAGTATGGGAAATGGGGCATTTTGTTTACCGGCGTATTGCTTGATCTCAGATGGCGTGGCCGCGAAAAATGTAAGAATCTGGATGCCTAAGTCAAATAATTGATCATGTTGCCGAATCAGCTCCCGAACCCGCAGGTTACAAAATGGGCAGGGTGCACCTCTAAGAAATGAAAGTAATACTTTTTGACCATGGTAATCGCCAAGAGATAATGGACTATCTAAATAGTCAATTACGGTAAATTCTGGGGCCTTTTCTCCTGTGCTTAGTCTCATCTTCTTCAGTTAAAGGGACTGTTAAGCAACATTAATCTAATAACAATAGTTCTGAAACTAATCAAATCAGTTCGAAGGCTGAATTAAGTGAATGCTCTTCAAAAATCACAAAAAAATGGGAACATACGGGCGTAAATTCCGTTACTATTGTAGATACAATAATTGTATATATCGTGAATGTTAATACCAATTACTTGAAAGCAATTCATCAGATTATTCGTACTGGTCATTGGATTACTGATATGGTAAGCCAGGAATTAAAGGAGTTCGGAATTACAGAACCTCAATTTAATGTACTGAGAATACTGCATGGTCGGAAAGGATTGCCAATTACCGTTCAGGAGATCCAGGAACGGATGGTACAGCGCACCAGCAATGTGACCCGGATTGTGGATAAACTTTTGGACAAAGGTTTTGTTGACCGCAGGGAATGTCCAATGAACCGAAGAAAAATGGACGTTACCATAACTCCGGAAGGGGTTAATATGCTGGCCATATTGGGCAAGAGGGTATACCAATTTCACGGTCCAATGGCTCAAAACCTCACAGAAGATGATGCCCAAACAATTTCGAAATTGATCATTAAACTAAAAGGAGAATCAGAATAATGAATAATATAGTAGCATTTGGTGCCAGTAGCAGTACCCAATCCATCAATAAACAGTTGGCCCGGTGGGCAGCTGATCAACTCAAAGACGTTCAGCTCATTTTTTTGGACTTGAATGATTTTGAGATGCCCATATTCAGTGTTGAGCGCGAGC
>QIEB01000320.1 GCA_003229495.1 Flammeovirgaceae bacterium | reverse complement strand
TTTTGGCAGACTGAATATCCATATTTAATCTTTTTCAAAAATAATGAATTATCAAAGTTAATCTTTGGATCTTTTGTACAACATTTTGACCTAGTGCGTTCTGTAAATAGTATTACATATAATTATTATGTATCTTTGATAAACCTTATCAAAGATGCGTACAACACGAAAACCAAAATTAACGCCTAGCTCAACGGATTTGGATAGATTGAAAGCCATTTCCAGAAGTCAAACGGTTGCCCACCGGGAAGTAAACCGGGCGAAAATTTTATTGAAATATATTGAAGGGCTAACCATTACCAAAATAGCCAAGGATTTAACAACCAACCGTCCTTTAGTGAACCGTTGTATTAATAAAGCGATCGCCTATGGAGCCTTAACGGCACTGAAAGACCTCCCGGGCCGTGGGGTAAAACCTTCCATCACTGATGATGCTAAAAGCTGGGTACTTTCGATAGCCTGCCAATCTCCGAAAGACCTGGGCTATGCCCATGAAACATGGACATACAGCCTGTTAAAGAAACATGTCCGGGCAAATTGCCACCAAGCCGGCTATGAGATGCTATCCAAAATTGACAAAGGTGTATTGAACAAGATTTTATCACATGGAAATATCAAACCCCATAAAGTCAGCTATTACCTGGAAAAGCGAGATCCTGAGTTTGAAGTAAAAATGGCCAATGTGCTACAGGTGTACAAAGAAATAGCGTTAATCAATGAAAATCCACCGGCTAAAAATCATAAAACCACCACAATATCTTACGATGAAAAGCCCGGCATACAGGCTATAAAAAACATTGCCCCACAATTACAACCAGTTGTGGGACAACACCCTACCTTGCAAAGGGATTATGAATATAAACGATTAGGCACTGTAAGTTTACTTGCTGGAATTGACTTGCACACCGGCAAGGTTATTCCTTTGGTCCGCGACAGGCATAGAAGCAGGGAGTTCATCGAGTTTCTGCAAGAGGTAGATAAGCAATATCCCGTAGACTGGACAATCAGGATAATCTTAGATAATCATTCATCCCATGTTTCCAAAGAAACAAGGGCATGGTTACTTGAAAAGCCAAGCCGTTTTGAATTTGTATTTACCCCAAAACATGGCTCTTGGCTTAATATGATAGAAATGTTTTTCAGCAAAATAGCCCGTTCCTTCTTAAGGCACATCAGGGTAAAAAACAAACAGGAACTCATTGAGAGAATATACCAAGGTATTGATACTATTAATAAGGAACCTGTAGTGTTCAAATGGAAATATAAAATGGATGAGCTAGATGTTAAATGATATGTTATTTAAAGAACGCTCTACTAGTTTGTTGTCAATTTAGATCAATTAAGGAGAGAATCTGGGTTCTGAAGCTTGGTAAATTGATTTTAGCATTTTCAAACTATTCTTAATCAATTATCTACAGCATAAGTAGTCATGAAACTCTTGTACAAATCCTCAATTAATTCAACAGGAGGTTCACCGTCGTGAATAAGCATTCGGTACTTGGCTGAGTAAGTCCCACCGGGAGGGATATAAAAATTTCCCAAAACCATCGGTGCAAAGCAGAAATAGGGCATTTGCTGGTGTATGCGAACGGGTTGCGGATGTCGAAAGTTGGAGGGATGCCCCATCATGGCAAT
>QIEB01000296.1 GCA_003229495.1 Flammeovirgaceae bacterium | reverse complement strand
TTTCAGTTGCTTGACCCTGAAAACACGGGGGTTGACTTTAGAAATGAAGTGGTTGATGGTGAACATTTCAATATTATTACCTACCGGAACTTCTACAATGGTGGTGGAGTAGCCATCGGCGATATTAATAATGATTCCTTACCAGATATATATTTTACCGCTAACCAAAGTACCAACAAACTCTACTTAAATCTTGGAGGCCTTACCTTTGAAGATATAACTGCTCAATCAGGAGTTGGAGGAACTAAGGCCTGGAGCACCGGAGTAACCATGGCCGACGTAAACGGCGACGGTCTATTGGATATATATGTTTGCAATTCCGGCGACATTAAAGGGGCTGATAAGCAAAATGAACTATTCATAAACAATGGTGATCTGACCTTCTCAGAACAAGCTGCAGACTATAATCTGAACAATTCAGGATATTCCACCCACGCGGCTTTCTTTGATTATGACCTGGATGGCGATCTTGATTGTTATATTCTAAACAACAGTTTCAGGGACCCTGAAAAGATTGAGCTGTACAGAAAGGTGCGGGAGCAAGAAAACGATCCGGGGGGAGACAAATTGATGCGCAACGATCAAGGTGTTTTTCGTGATGTGACCAGGGAAGCCGGTATTTTTAGCAGCAATATTGGATTTGGTCTGGGGGTGGCTTTTGGTGACCTCAATAACGACCGGCTGCCTGACATTTATATAAGCAATGATTTCTGGGAAAGGGACTATTTATATATAAATAAAGGAAATGGCATCTTTTCTGAAGAACTGATAAATAGGATCAACTACTGTTCCATTTCAAGTATGGGAGCTGACATCGCAGACATAAACAACGATGGGAGTCCGGAGATCTTCACCACTGATATGTTGGCCGCTGATAACTTCCGATTGCAAACCACTATGGCCTTCGATCCATACCATCTGGAAGATCTAAAATACCGGGCCAATTTCCACTATCAAATAAGCCAAAACTGCCTGCACCTGAACGATGGGAAAGCCAATTTTCAAGAGATAGCATTATTGTCCGGGGTTGACGCTACCGACTGGAGTTGGGGGGCGCTGTTCTTTGATTTTGAAAATGACGGCACCAAAGACCTGTTCGTTAGCAATGGTGTGGCCCGGGACATTATGTCTTTGGATTACCTGGACTTTAGGGCCAATAAGGAAATCAGAGCTAAAATTATAGAAGAAAAAGGGAAATACGATCAGCGGGATTTCATAGCACACATGCCTTCAAATCCGTTAAGTAACTATGCCTATATAGGTGACGGGCAACTAATTTTTAATAACCGAGCAGACTCGCTGGGATTGGGCCAGCCTTCATTTAGCAACGGTTCTGCATACGGCGATCTGGACAATGATGGTGACCTTGATCTTGTGGTTAACAATGTTAACCAACCCAGTTTTATATATCGGAATGACACTAATCTGGACTCCAACAATCATTTTTTAAAAATAGAATTTAAAGGCTATGCAAAAAATGCCTTTGGGATCGGCGCTAAAGTAACCGCGAAAAGCGATGATATTACTTGGGTATTAGAAAATTACAATACCAGGGGATTCCAAAGCAGCATCGAGCCATCTTTGTTATTTGGCTTGGGCCAGATAGAAACGATCAAAGAACTGGAAGTACTGTGGCC
>QIEB01000488.1 GCA_003229495.1 Flammeovirgaceae bacterium | reverse complement strand
TGCAATCATTAGCTGGTAAATTAAACTGGGCATCCTCTGTTGTACGTGGAGGTAGAATTTATCTTCGTAGGATTTTGGATATGATGCGGCCATTGAAAGGGTCGAGGCACAGATTAAAAATTTCCAGCGAAATGAGGGAAGATTTGAAATGGTGGGAAAGTTTCT
Source organism: Flammeovirgaceae bacterium (assembly GCA_003229495.1). GTDB lineage: Bacteria > Bacteroidota > Bacteroidia > Cytophagales > Cyclobacteriaceae > SZUA-3. The sequence continues at coordinate 1,797 of QIEB01000488.1, read as the reverse complement.
TACGTGTTTTCAATGGAAAGAGGGCGTTAGAATATAATGTTACAACTCATTATATATATGTGGATGCATGTGAGCGTAGTGGGGCTTGTTTTTATAATGGAGATTGGGTTTTTATAAATTGGAAAACTGATTACCCAAATCTCAACAGGGCTCACATCAATGTTAAAGAGGCGATGATGGTGTTGATCGCATCTTGGAGATGGGCAACTGTCTGGTGTAATAGTAAAGTGATTGTGCGGATAGACAATTTTACAGCAGCATCAGCCATAAGCAAAAGTACTTCAAAAAGTACAGGTGTCATGAATGTGGTCAGACAGTTATTTTGGGTGGCAGTTTGTCATAATTTTGATATTAAATGTTGGTTTTTACCTGGTTGCGAAAACGTATTAGCCGACAGTTTGTCTAGATTATTTGAAATTGATAAGTTTGACACAGCAGCAAATTGGTTGCATTGGAAACATGATTGGTTTGGGCTTTTGTGGCCAGTTCTTCTACTGCAACATATGAGTTACAAAACTTTCCTTCTTTTGATTCCACAGGTGATAAAGTGGTTGAATTTAGACAGAAATGGAGGAGTTCGGTAATGGAGTTAAAGGAGTCGGCGTTAGCGGAGTCTACTAAAAAAGCATATGCGGTACACAGAAAATCCTTCGTGAAATTCTGTACATTGGCGGGATATGATCCGGTTCCGGTGGCAATGCACATGGTCTGTGAGTATATTGCTTACTTATCCGATAGATTGGCTTATGCCTCCATTAAAAAGTATTTGGGAATCATCAGAATTTTGCATGAAGAACAGGGGCTACAAGACCCAAAGGTGGGGGATAATTATGAAGTAAAGTTGATATTGCTAGCTGTCAGAAAGAAATTGGGGGATAAGGTGGAGAGACGGACACCAATAGAACCTGATATCTTGTTGAAAATGTTTGCTTATTTGAACGTTCAAAATGCGGACGATTTAGTAGTATGGGCCATATGCTTAGTGGGATTTTATGGCCTTCTGAGAATATCCAATATCCTTCCTCCATCCGTGGGTGAGTTTGAACCTGGAAAACATCTAACCAGAGGTAATTTCATGGTGGCTGGAGACTGCCTAATAATTACTTTGGGTTGGGCAAAAAACAATCAATTTGGTGAAAGAGTTGTTAAAGTGCCATTGCCTAGATTAAAAGATCATGTGCTTTGTCCGGTTACGGCAGTAGTTAAAACGTTCGATAGATCGAGCGAGGCTAATCTTAACGGCCCAGCTTTTATGCGACGGAGCAAGAATGGTAAACTGACCCCTGTGTTGTATGATTGGTTCCGAAATCGGTTCTTGGGTCTAATAAAGAATTGTGGATTGGACAATGCACGATTCGGAACTCATAGCCTTAGAAGAGGCGGGGCCAGCTGGGCGTTAGCTGGGCGTTAAAATGTGGATTGAGTAGTGATGTCATCAGACTTTTAGGAGACTGGAGGTCTGATGCATACCAATGTTACTTGGAGGTGCCACTGGAGGATAAATTGTATCACATGAGGAAATTCGCTGAAGCAGTACCATATTACTAACTAACAAATTCACGGGACAAGGACAACACGTTTGTTTTGGGATGTTTGGAGGGGTTTGAATCCGAGCAAGCCGGATCGGAGTAAACAAACGTTACCCAATAAATATTCCAATCTCATACCATTGTCTTAGTTACGTCTTTATCAATAACGGTAATTTAATGTCGGGAAACGGGCGAGCCCTTTTCTCGCAGTAAGTTGCCGGGCAGTGATATAGGGGTTGATCGCCTCATGAATACTCGGGAATGTCCG
>QIEB01000261.1 GCA_003229495.1 Flammeovirgaceae bacterium | reverse complement strand
TGAATACCATGGGTTGATCAGAATTATACTTTCTCATCATTTCATAAGCCAAATCATCTATTGGCTGCTGAATCCAGCTTTCCTCCGCATCAATTAGCACCCAGACCTCCTTTTGAAAAGCAGTCTTACAAATACTGTTTACGCGTTCCTTTATCCTATGCCAGGCCTGTTGCTGGCGGTCATTTAACGCCTCGCCATGCTGAATTCTCTCCAAAAGGAGATTGGACCCAATGCCGGATGGCTTGAAGACCACAAATGGGTTTTTGGGCTCAATGCTGGCCTTCTCAACCGAGTTTAGAATTTCATTTGCAGTCCTTTCAAAGTCTTCCTCTTTCTCGGTTCCTTCTACGGAATAGTCCAATATTGAACCTATGCCATATTTATTTAATTCAAGAGATTTTTCCCTGCAGTCTTCTATATTTTCTCCACCACAAAACTGTTCAAAGATAGTACGCTTCACCAGTGGTTTAATTGGTAACCGCAGCTTCAATGCCATTTTTAGGAAATTAGTGCCTACATTTACCAGCCGTGGATAATTCATGGCCCGGAACAAAAAATGCATTTTTCTCAGCGCTCCATCTGATTTTGAAGAGAAAGCAATGGAAGTGTTTTCAAACGAAACTAACTGCTGGGATTTCATAATCCTGCAAAGATATGAAATCAATGGATATTTTGATTTGTAAACAGTAATATGAACGAACTACCTTCAAATATTGAGATAGTCGAAGACATTGCACCCGTCATAAATAAATACCTGGGCGACGGTCAATACCGAACTATCAGTGTGCTGGTAGATAGTAATACCTCTATTCACTGTTATCCCATAATTGAATCCTCTCTTCCAAAACATTTTGTGATCAATATAGCCGCCGGAGAGAAACACAAAGATCTAAGTACCTGTAACGGGATCTGGGAAGAAATGACCTATCATAATATGGACCGGAAATCACTTATGATCAATTTGGGGGGTGGAGTAATAGGAGATATGGGAGGTTTTTGTGCAGCCACCTATAAACGAGGGATCAAATTCGTTAATGTCCCCACCACACTTCTGGCCCAGGTAGATGCATCTATTGGAGGTAAACTTGGCGTTGATTTCCAGGGGTTCAAAAACCATATTGGTGTTTTTCAGCATCCTGAACGGGTATTAATCTCTCCTGAATTCCTGTCTACCTTGCCAACTGCAGAGCTTCGTTCCGGATTTGCTGAAATTATCAAGCATGCACTGATATTCGACTCGGAGTATTGGTCTAAGATCCAGTCCATGTCCTGGGGTACTCAACCCTGGAGCGAGCACATTTTGCACTCTGTGATCACCAAACAAGGTATTGTTACAGAGGACCCAACCGAAATAAACGTAAGGAAAACCCTTAATTTTGGCCATACCATCGGTCATGCAATTGAACGCCACTACTTACACCAGCCTGAACCACTTCTACATGGAGAGGCAATTGCCATTGGAATGATCTGTGAATCTTATCTGTCATCTATAAAAGAAGGACTTTCTAACACCAACTTAGTAGAAATTACAGAATATTTGATTAAGACATTCGGTAAGATTGAAATCCCAAGGGAAGAATTAAATGCAATTGCTAAAAATGCACTTCAGGACAAAAAAAATGAGGGTGGTCATATTATTTGCACCATG
>QIEB01000311.1 GCA_003229495.1 Flammeovirgaceae bacterium | reverse complement strand
GGTTGTTGAGAACTCGTTGTCCACCTGAAACCTGATGACACTGATAATATATACTACCAGAAAAACCAGAGGGATTATACTATTGTTAAAAGCGAATCGGCTAAAAGGCCGGGACAAAGTCCCTAAAAAACTAAACCGGAAGCTGTCCACTATGTAACAGGTAATATGAAATGCCATAGTGAAGCCACCAATAGTAAGCCCAATTATGAAAAAACTCCAGAAACCCACTTTGTCCATATATTCCGGATCCAGAAATAAATAAGGGATGCCTAGTACCTTGCCAAAATTTCCTGTTACCACGATGAACAACAATATCCAACAAAGAAGCAGCACCTGATTTTTTTTCAGGTTGTTAATAAACAACTGGGCCGGGAAACTATAAAGGATCTTTTCTAGCATCTTAGACATGCCTGAATTTAATAGGTTAATTGTCTTTTTGGACTTCCTAGTCATTTTTTTTACTGCCTTGATACAATTCGTACTCCAATAAACGACATTCTATTTTCCCGTTGAAAAAAGGCATCTTTCTGGAGGTACGCAATCCTATCTGCTTTGATAAATCCGGGTTACCTGAAAAAATGTAACCCCAGTGACCCGCACATTTTTCTTTAAAGAAGTCACCAACCTTGTTGTATGTGTTTGACAACTGTTCAACCTGACCTAAACGGGCCCCGTACTCAGGATTTAGGATCACTATCCCTTGCTCTTTAGGCATCTTCACTTGAGTAAAATCGCCATGATGGAAGTCTATAACAGGCACTACCCCTGCCCATGTTGCATTTTTTTTTGCCGCCCGCAATGCCTCTAAACTGGAGTCATTGATAAAGAAATCCGTAGTTGCCCCGTTGGTTACTTGCTTTTTTGCCTCATCTCTCAATGCCAGCCAGGCCTCTTTCTGGTAGGATTTAAGATGCATAAAACCGAAATTTTCACGGCCTAATCCTGGGGCCAGGTTACAGGCGATCATTGCTGCTTCTATTGCTAGGGTGCCACTTCCAGCCATTGGATTAATTAAGGGCACTCCTGGTTTCCACCGGGTGGATTTAATAATAGCAGCGGCCAGGGATTCTCGTAACGGGGCTTTAAAGGGAATGCGGCGATAACCGTGCTTGGATATAGTTTCTCCTGAGGTGTCGAAATAAAGATGACAGTCTGAGTTCACCCAGTACAGATATACTACCGTCTGGTCACGCTTGGGACCGGAGTCGGGTCTTTTGCCATGTTGGTTAAACATGCGGTCAACTATGGCATCCTTAACTCTTTGATTCCCAAACCGGGTATCAATGATATGGCGATTTTGTATATAGGAAGTGACACAGATATATCCATTGATGTGAACATAGTCTTCCCAAGGGATCTTGCTGATAACCTGGTACAGGTGATCCGGGTGAGGGGCCTGGAACCTCTTTATCAAAAGCAATACCTTATTGGCAGTTCTCAAATGTAGGTTCAGGTACATGCAATCCCGAAAATCTCCTTTGATCTCCACGCTGTAGGGGTTTACTTTTTCAATATTGAATCCCAGATCGGCAACTTCCTTCTTTAGAATGTCATGGATGCCTTTGCCGCATGTAACCACAATAGAGTGTTGTAAAGCCATGGTTTGGTAAAAGTGCAATTTCTTTCACTAATACAGAGAGCAATACTTTGGAAAATC
>QIEB01000563.1 GCA_003229495.1 Flammeovirgaceae bacterium | reverse complement strand
GATTGAACCAGTGGGTCTTCCTGATTCCTGGGCAAGGGAGGCTTCAGGGTTTGGAGATAAAATACCACATTTTCGACGGTAGCGGCGGTAACTTCCGGGTCTGTAATAGGATCTGTATTATTGTTGGAGATTGCATAGTTTATAGGATCTTCCAGATCAAATTCAGTGGTAATCCCAATATCTTGTTTGTAGGCGCCAACTGTTTGATGAAGCAGGTCCAGGGCTCCTGATTTTTTGCCAAAGCGGCCAATGTACTGGCCTTTTGAATTAGGCATGTTCCATGGCTGTGGTTTATAGAAGTCCGGTGGGGTTACGTAGTTTACTTCCCCGCTGACTTCACCACCCGCTTTTTGCATGGCCACATAATCAAGTATTGTTTCATCCGGTACCGTTGCCAGCAGTCCCAAACCAGTCACTGCCGGCGCTATCAGATCGGTAATTGCATTAGCTTCGGGTGGGATTTTCTCTGCTATATATCCTCTAATTGCCCGATTTTGCAGTTGTGGCCCGCCATAATCCAAAAGATGATCAAAACCATTGCCATCCTTTCGTCCAAACCGGGTAAGGATGGTAGAAGGATGTCCTTTGCCATCGCCAGCATGACAGCCTCCACAAGAGGTAGATACAAAAATGGGCCCCAGACCGGTTTCCGGAGAGAAAATAGCGTCATTGAAGGCAATGTCACCTGCCAGAAATATGCTCAGTTGTGTTGGTGACAGCCCCTCAATTGGTCCGTCCAGTATTTCGTTCTCCTCAGGTGGGTTCACCAAAAACTCTTCACATGCTATGGCAACCAGCACCAATCCCAACACTAACCACTTTTTTAAAGCCATTTGTAATTAATATTTATACGAAAGTAAATATTATTACAATAAATAACAAAAAATATATTTAGGCGACTCTAAAAAATAATAAGAAACTGTGGCCCCTCTGATAGACCTTAAGTCTGTGAAACAGCTTGGGGAATTATAGATCTCAGATTTAAGGCAGTTTGCCAGTCTCCGGGTAATCGAGCCCGTTCATACTACCTATCACAGAGCGCTGCCAATCTTCCAAAGCTACTTTCATGTTTGAAACCTGTTCCGGCTGATAACTGGTTATATTTTCGTTTTCAAAAGGATCACTTACCAGGTTGTAAAGTTCCCATACAACACTGTCAGAGCTGTCTTCGATCCGGTGCAATTTCCATGGCCAGTCAAGCCAGGCGGCGTGCCCAGGCAAACTATCATAGGAATATTGAGTATTTATCAGCACATCATCCAGACGTAAACGTGCCGAATCACCGGTAATACTGCCATTTTTTTGTGCTTCCAGGAGTTCGGCCATCCATTCCGCACTTGGCGTACGTATTCCAGCAGCAGGATAATGCCAAAACCCCATAGCTTGCGATCTGTGGTTCATTTGATCATTTATCAAAGGGACCAGGCTAATGCCATCCATCGGCCGGTTATCTTCTAATTGCAGACCAACGATTTCTGCAATGGTTGGGAAAATATCCGAAGTATTGGCGGGCACCTGGGTCACTTTTGGATGTTGGATTCTGGCTGGCCATTCCAACATGGAAGGAACTCGCAGACCACCTTCATAAATCTTGCCTTTATGGCCCCTTCCCCCGGATGCGCCAATTTCAGGTAAAGCTCCGTTGTCACTCAGGTACCAAAGAATGGTAT
>QIEB01000366.1 GCA_003229495.1 Flammeovirgaceae bacterium | reverse complement strand
AAGTACCAGGATAGAATCCCATTGGGGTCTATACTCCTTTTATCTGTATTATGAGATTGGCTATGTCCATTATCAGCTAGGGAAAACAGATGAATCTGATAAAATATTCAAAGAGGAAATTCAAAAGCTGGAATCCATAGACCATGAAGCTGGTCTTCATTATTTACATCTTTCCAGGATTTATGCTTTCAAGGGAGAAAGAAAAAAGGCATTAGAAAACCTCAACGAATTTGCAAAACGAGGATTTACCGGAGGGTGGCACGATTTTATTTTGATCGATCCGTTTTTCGAGCGCCTCTGGGATGATCCAGAGTTCAAGGCCATTGTCAAGCAGGCGCAGGAGGAAAAGGCTGCATTAAGAGCCCAAGTCCGGGAGATGGAAGAGCGAGGAGCGCTTGATTTTCCTTATTAGTACGACCGGCCGCTATTGGCCGCCAGCCTTCGATTCAATCCTCTGTCGGTTACTTAAACAAGCATCATTTACATTTCCGGATTCCACCAGAGCCGTGTGCTTCCTTTATCCGGTCCGCCAAGTTTGCCTATGGCATCTTCCACTGCTGCACCATTGGTTTCATACTCATTGCTAACAAACTCTACCCTACGCATCACCTCATTAACCGCTACGTCAGCATTCTCGGAAGCCTTTATGTCATATCTTTTGTTCTGCGTTGTTCGGCCCATGCTTCCCATCCATCAGGGAAGAGTCCCAGCCATTTCTGGGTATGGATCTGTTCCAACGCAGTAGCAGCATCGTACTTAACCGGTACGGTTGATACTGGTGCCGGTGCATCGTGGGTAGCAACTGGTACCTTAGAACTTTGCTGATAAGCCGCTATTACTCCAGCATCAGATATTCCCCAATGAATCAGGCTCTTTTCTATACCCATATTGTAGAATTCCTCTGCTGTCCCCCCCATGTCCCAACCATTCAAGGCACCTTCTGCTCTCAGAAAATAAGCCTCTGCAGACTGCATAATTTCATAGGGATTGAAATCCTTTGCTGCAACATCTTGCCATCTAGGTCCTATTGCGGAGAGGTTGTTTACATCCAATTCAGGCAATCCTTGCAGATCAACGATCTCATAGCCATTTCGCAAACCCCTGAAAGCTCCGTCAGTAACCGAGGGAGTAAAGAAATGAACTTTTCGAGGATCGTCGTAACCATTCAAAACACTTTCCATGGTCGCACTCATACGAAATTCGTTCCAAGGGGTATATCGATTCATACCATGAGTGGAGTTCGGAGTTGTCTGAAAATTGGCGTCATGACTATTGTCCGTCATTACGCCAGCTAATACGGCTTTTTCAGCTTCATCCTGTGCAATAGCCGGTTCCACAGCAGAAATCCGCATAGCAATGCGTAACCTAAGTGTATTTGCAAATCTGATCCATTGATCAATATCACCACCATAGATCTGATCATGCCCACCAAAGGCATTTCCACCTTGATTTTGATTCAGAATAGCCAGAGCACCATCTAACGTTTCGAAAAAACTCATATAGATATCCCGTTCGCTATCGTACGGTACTGATGCTTCTGCGTTATTTACTGAAAAATATGGAATTGGTCCCCATTTGTTGGTTGTCCTTTCATAAACAATGACTCTCCAGATCTGTGCCAGTGCATGCAAAGTTTCGAATCCCGGATTTTCAACCGGATCCGTGGCTTCCAGCACTATCGATAAATTTCCGGCAATATTTTCATAAAATGCACGCCAGGCAAAATTTAGCCACCCACCCACCAAAACATACCTGTCAGAAGGAAAAGCGTTTTGAGTATTGGCGTAATATTGGCAATAGTGATCGGCAAACACGTTTTGTGAAACCTGATGATAATTTATATCAAATCCCCGGTACTGGGCACGAGCATATATATTACCTATTAAAGAGGCATCAAGCTCAGTCAATACCAAAGGATCCGTATTAATCTCTTCAAAATCATCTGTACAGCCTAAGAACATGATGCTCATTAGCAGACTGACATAAGTTATGTTTAACATTTTATATGTTTTCATAATGTCAATTCTCATAATTTATTAGAATATGAACCTGGCATTAATACCATAGGTACTGCTAGACGGAACGCTAAAGCCTTCCAGACCCGCTGCGTTGTTGTCTCCGGTACCCACATTCATATTGGGATCTATAACACCTGAAGCATTCTGCAGGAAACCTAAGTTTCTACCGTAAAGTGAAAGTTGCAAACTTCGCAGTACCGAAGTGTCAAAATTCAAAGTATATCCCAGCACTACTTCGCGTAAACGCACAAAGGATGCATCATAACGAAAGGGTTCACCTGTGGGGGAGTTTCTTCCACCCAACGATCCCCAGT
>QIEB01000498.1 GCA_003229495.1 Flammeovirgaceae bacterium | reverse complement strand
AAATCCTTAACCAGATTAAAGCGGTAGAAAAAGGATTAGATAAAGCACATTATTTACTGTTGGATGAAGTGTTCAGAAAAGGGCTTGCTTTAAAGATTGTAGAAGTAATGGATACCTGTCCGGGTAATTGCGGGAATGAAGAAAAAATCGAATTTATCAGGCAACAATTCCCGACCCTAGAATTGGATGAAATAACCCATAAGATGAAGGAAATCGGTCAAATAGGTGACCGCCTGGCCCGGTTCGTTTCTGAGAAAGATAAAAATAAAAATTCCTTGGCAAGTGATTAATAAATTAATTCTGGGGCTAATCATATTTTTGGCAATCATTTTGGATATAGAAAACAGCTATGCCCAAGGGCCCCCAATTTTTACCGATACTCCCATCCTGCTGGGACTGGACGGTGGCGGTGTACGGACGTTCGGCAGATACATCAACCGGGATAATGTGACGGTATACGTCCAACCCGTGGCAGTGCCTTATAATATCAATGCCAAATGGCAGGTGGGAACTATTTTACCCTGGCGGAGTATCAATCCTAAAACTGAAGGGGTGAAGACCAATTCTGGTTTCGGGGATTTAACCTTGTTTACCAAATACCAGGTCTTTCAAAAAGACGGAAAAGGCAGGACATTCAGGGGATTGATAAAATTGTCCGAGACCTTTCCTACCGGCAATGCGTCAGAAATGCCGGCTGTTGGTTCAGGAGTTAACACCACAGGCATTGGGTTTGTTACAGGTTATATAACCACTAAGTTCGGTATTTATGGGGAGTTTGGATACAATATTGTCTCCGATGCCTCGCCAAACAGCCTGGTTTACAATTTTGCTTTCAGTTACCCACTACTTCCGCAAAAATATCCGCCTTTTCAACTTAATATTTCCATTGACCTGAATGGAAAGGCAATTCCTGAATCCGATCAAAATATCCTGTTTTTCTCGCCAGGATTACAACTGATTACAGGGAAGCGGTTTCTTCTGGAAACCGGGATACAATTGCCTTTGACTCAATCCGGCTATGGCGGCAACAAATTCAATTATACCTATACTTTAGGTACGCGAATTCTAATTTTTTAACTATTAAACACAAAAAAATGAAACGAATATTATTAGTAACATATACCATGCTCCTTATTGGAATAAGCAGCATGTCGTTAGCCCAAAGCGCCAATGAAAATAACCACACCCAACAGGTCCGGATTAGGGTGGACGGTTTATCCTGCCCATTTTGTGCCTATGGCCTGGAAAAGAAATTGGATAACATTGACGGTGTAAATGGAATAAAGATTGATATAGACCAGGGACTGGCAACTTTGAGTGTCAGTGAGGACAAAACTGTTTCTGAAGAGGAGATCAGAAAAGCTGTGAAACAAGCAGGATTCACTCCCAAAGAGATTGTTTATACCAACTTAGCTGCTGAAAAGGAAAAAGAGAATGAAGATCATTAAAAAAGTGGTAATTAAATTGGCTTTTGGCGGCCTTTTTCTGTCCGTTATTTTGATAGGATGTAATACTTCAACTGAATGGACATTCGATAGAGAGATTTCCTTAGATGATATAACGCCCATCGGAATCATTTATGATAATGAAAGCTTGTGGCTCCCCGATGCAAAAAACCACCGCGTCGTCCAAATCAATTTAAATGGTGAAATACTGAATGAGTATGAAGGGTTTGAAAGGCCCATGCATATTTCAAAAGCTGGTTCCTCCATTTATGTAGCGGAGTATTTAACAGATTCCATCAAGGTCATTGATAATAACAAAGTCAGTATCGTAGAAATTTATGAGACCCTGGATGCGCCCGGTGGAGTCGATGTTAAGGACAACCTTATCGCGATAGCTGATTTTTATAACCATCGGGTAATATTGCAAGAAGGCTCAAACACCACCATAATTGGGGAGGAGGGCCATGAAGATGGACAATTGTACTATCCCACGGATGTTAAACTGTACAATGA
>QIEB01000582.1 GCA_003229495.1 Flammeovirgaceae bacterium | reverse complement strand
TAATTGATCGTTCCAAAACACGGGTGCTGGTGTTTCTCAACATTACCGGCGCCGGCATGATCGGGTCACCGGATGAAGAAAATTTGGAGGATATGGATGTGGCCATGACGGTAAAGGCCATACGGGAATATCCAAAAATAATAGTTGGGACCAAGATAGGACATTATCGTGGGGATCAATGGACCCCGTTTGACAGGGCGGTAGCTGCTGGTACCGAGGCCGGTGTCCCTATGCTGTTGGAATGCCACTTGCCTCAGCTGCCGCTAGATGAAATCCTCAGTAAAATGCGTCCGGGGCGATATTTTTACCCATACTTTTGGGTTGGTTAATGATCGCAGTACTTTGTTAAACAATGATGGCAAAATACAGCCTTACATATTACAAGCCCGAGAAAAAGGGGTCTACTTCGATGTAGGACATGGAGGTGGCAGTTTTCACTATAGCCTGGCGGTCCCTGCTTTAGAACAGGGGTTTTATCCAGACTCCTTTGGTACTGACCTTCATCGCTTCAGTATGAATGCCGGTATGAAGGACATGCTGAATATCATGTCAAAATTCCTTAATATGGGTATGCCGTTAGAAGATGTTATTTCCAAAGCTAGTTGGAGCCCGGCACAAATGATCAAACGAGAGGAATTAGGTCACCTGAGTGAAGGCGCGGTAGCGGATATCGCCATATTGCGCATTCGAGATGGCCAGTTCGGTTATGTTGATGCCAGCGGTTATAAATTAAGCGGGGACAAACGCCTGGAGGCAGAACTTACCATTAGAGAAGGTGCCATAGTATGGGACTTAAACGGCATTGCTGCCAAAACTCTTAATAAATGAAATTATTTAATCTTAATAAATTATGAATCGTCGCGAAATTATTAAAAGCCTTTCGATAGTGCCTTTCGCAGGTGGGCTTATGTATCAGGATGAACTATTGGGCAACAGCCCATTGACCACCGCGAATTCCGGTGAAGATGTTTATCGGTCTCTTGGAGTGGAGCCCGTGGTCAATTGTAGAGGGACCTTTACCATTATTGGGGGGTCTATCGAGCGGCCAGAGGTATTGAAAGCCCAGGAGGCTGCCGCTGGTCAATTTGTGCAATATGATGAACTGGCAGAAGGAATTGGCAAAAAATTGGCAGCATTGACTAAAACAGATTGGGGTATCGTAACATCCGGATGCGCTGGTGCATTGAAGCATATCACTGCCGCTTGCGTCACCGGAGGTAACCCCGAGAAACTCATCCGCATTCCAGACCTAAGTGGATTTGACAAAACGGAGGTGATCATACCCAGTCATTCGAGGAACGCATATGATCATGCAGTCCGCAATATCGGAGTAACGGTCATTACCGTGGATACTCCTGAAGAGATGGAGAAGGCCATAAACCCACGAACCGCCATGATCTATCTTATGACTCCCCGTCAATCTGAGACTGGTCAACCCTTCTCATTGGAAGTAATTGCAGAAATAGCAAAACCTCATGGCATTCCAATTTTGGTGGATGCTGCAGCAGAGAACCTGACCATTCCCCCGGTGCATTTAAAAAGAGGCGGTACAGTGGTTGCCTACAGTGGAGGTAAGGCAATCTGCGGACCCCAATGTGCCGGCCTGGTATTGGGTGATAAGGATTTACTAATGTCCACCTGGCAGGCGAGTTCACCTCATCATGGTCCCGGTCGCGATAACAAGGTGGGAAAAGAAGAGATGTTGGGAATGTTAGCTGCGGTGGAAGCATGGACCACTCGCGATCATGAAAACGAATGGAAAGTCTGGCTAAGCAGACTGGATCATATTGCTAAGAAACTTACAAAAATAAAAGGTGTTGAGTCCACGGTAAAAGAGCCTTCCGGGCTTAATAACAGGGCTCCGGTACTGGTCATTAGCTGGGGCCCTAAGGAGCTAAATATTACTGGCTATCAAGTAGCTGAAGATTGCGCCCGTAAACCACCTCGCCTGGCCATTGGCGACAAGGACGAAGACCATAAAGCTTC
>QIEB01000335.1 GCA_003229495.1 Flammeovirgaceae bacterium | reverse complement strand
GGTCGATTTTGACTCCACCTATGTAGTGCTTAATACTATTCAAAGCCCGGTAGTAGTAGAACATACTAATATTATATCCCACTAAAAGTTCGTGATAGGATTTCCCTTCCTGGGAAAGTTTGTCTTTTAATTTCGACATGGTTAACCTGGAAAGTTGGATCAGGTCTACACCATATTTGACCACGTCGTTACTCATATCCCATCTGACTATGGTGGGGTCAATGCCGTAACCAGGAAAACCCATGGCATCACCATCATTTCCGAAAACCAATTCCGGTTCAGTAGATCGGGCAAGCAGTGCGTTCATTCTTTCTTCTTCTGCTTTTGCGTCATTCAGGGTAGTTGAATAACCGTACTCAATGGCCCAAAGATCATAAGGTCCTGGCACTGTGTTGCGATATTGGCCTTGTATTGTGGGGTCAAGTGAAAAATTGAAAGGATTATAATCCATGACAGAACCACTCAAGCCTTCTTTGCTAGTGATGGCGGCGTTATTTATTTCTTCCGGACTTCTGAATTGGCTGGCCCGGAAATTATGATTTAATCCCAGGGTATGGCCTACCTCATGCAGCAGCAAATCAATGATCATTTCTTCTTCCATTTTTTTTACGTCCTCTTCCAGGTAACCCATGGCCTTGCCCAGGTATTTTCCAAACAACAACTCTTCTTTAAGGTGCTGGGAGGCTGCACATTTGAACTGGTAACCGGGCCGGGCGAAATCGTATTGCTCAAACATCAGTTCATCCAGGCTTTTGGTCTCTACACCAAATAGTTTATCCATGGTGTCCATTCCTCTGAGGAAAACGTAATCCAGCATGATATCCGCGCCTAATATTTGGCCGGTCCGGGGGTTGACAAAACTCGGTCCCCAGGCACTGCCCATCATAGGTGCGGCGGTCCATCGCAACACATTATACCGGAGGTCACCCGCTTCCCAGTCAGCATCATCGGGTTGCTGTTTGACCACCACTGCATTTTTAAACCCTGCCTTTTCATAGGCGATGTTCCAGGCCTCCACTCCTTTTTTAATGATGGGCCTCAGCTCAACCGGGGTGGTGTTTTCCATCCAGAAAACAATAGGTTCGACGGGTTCCGAAACTTCAGCCTCCGGATCCTTCTTTACCAGGTGCCAACGGTGGATAAGGTCACGATAAGGTGTAACACTAGTGGAGGTCTGATCGGTTACCTGAGTAGTGAAGTATCCGATCCGGGGATCTTCAAAGCGTGGCTGGTAGTCATTTTCTGGCATTTGTATCAGGCTGTGCTGCATCTGGATGGTAATATAACGGGGATCAGTTATAGTGTTCCTGCCGAAATTGGTGGGGTACTTATTTTCATATACATAATCGACCACCACATCAACATTTTTCGGATAATTCCGAATGTTGGCAAACCTGGATTTTTCCTTGCTCAGGCTGCCAATTTTGAAGGGGTTCTTAACTTTGGATTCAGGGTGGGGCAGGCGTTTAATTTGCGCCAGGGCTTCAGTAAGAAACAGGTTTTCCGCTTCGATTAGAAAAGTATCTCTGGCAATGTTAGCAGCTACAATCTTATCTACGCTGATCACCGGGGTGTTGATATCTGCATCAGCTGCCCGGCTTATAGGGTTGTCCGGATCAAAATAGTAGTGGGGGTTTTGGCCGACAAATTCTATTTTATCGAAATACTTCTTGATCTTAATGATGGATTCCC
>QIEB01000626.1 GCA_003229495.1 Flammeovirgaceae bacterium | reverse complement strand
GACCTGATTGTGGGTATTTCCTATGAGTCGGATATTCAAAAAGCCCGCAATTTATTGCTGGATGTTATGCACAATCATCCAAAAGTGATTAAGGACCCTGAGCCGGTGGTAGTGGTAACGGCATTGGCAGATAGTTCAGTAAACCTGGGTGTCAGACCTCACTGTTTACCTGAGGACTATGCACAAGTATATGTCGAGGTCCTGGAAGCCTGCAAGTTAGCATTGGACCAAGGTGGCGTAACCATTCCATTCCCTCAAATGGATGTTCATTTGGATGGCAGTTCTTAATTTTTAGTTTTTAGTTTTTAGTTCTTAGTTTTTAGTTATAGCGCTGAGCATGCCTGGCGCAAGTACTCAAATAGCAAATCCCAAATTTCATTTAAATTTTCAAGCGTCGAATTCCAATACATCCCAAATTCACGTTGGTGGGCAGACTTTCACTCCCATGCCCCACGTCCAATGCCCTAGAACAGCACGAAGTGTGAAGCAACAGTGTGATCCGTTAAGGTTTAGACATGCTGTATGCTGTTGCTCTTGCTGCTCAATGCTCTTTGCCACATGCATTTTCGATAGAGTAGTATCCTCAGCATGCACCTCTCGATCTGGGTGGGTTGAACCCGGATTATGCGGGGATTCATTATCGATTACCACAAAGCTCAACCTGTAAATTTACGGCCCACCCCGCCCTGCACTCAACCCAACTTAAAACTAAAAATTCATAACTCATAACTATTACAGCCGGTTACCTTTTGGCTTTAGCGAGTATAAATTATAATAAACAACTAATAAATATAACTATTCCATGAATATGTTCCAAAAAATTGTAAACCGAGCAAGCGAGTGGGTAGGAGTGATTTTTAGCTGCGCAGTTATCTTCTTCTTCCTGGTTCAATTGATCCTTATAATCAATAAATTTTAGATGGACACTTCCAGAGACCCTGCCCCGAATCGGGAAAACTTGTTGCCGATACCAGAGAACCTGGTGTGGGCTATTATTCTTATGGGCATGATGATACTAATCACCTTTGTCAGTTTATAATTTGTACGGTGACACGAGTCTGCCTATAATTTGGTAGAGTTTATGTACAGACTCGATACATTAGGCCCTTTCTAAAATCATGGCATAGCCCTGTCCCACACCCACGCACATAGTAATCAGTGCGAACCTTTTGTTGGTTAGTTTTAGTTCCAGCGCAGCGGTAAATGCAATGCGGGTACCAGAGGCGCCTAATGGGTGTCCCAATGCTATGGCTCCTCCATTAGGGTTGATTCTGGAATCATCATCTTCTATTCCCCATTGACGGGTACACGCTAAAGTTTGAGCAGCAAAAGCTTCATTGATTTCTATGATGTCTATGTCGTTCAAAGCTAAACCCGCTTTTCCAAGTGCTTGATTCGAAGCAAAAACTGGTCCCATACCCATGAACCGTGGTTCCGCTCCGGAAACACCACTGCTTACTATTCGAGCAATAGGTGTCAATTGGTATTTATTGATGGCCTCCTGGGATGCAATAATGGTAGCCGCTGCTCCGTCATTCAATCCTGAGGCATTTCCGGCAGTAACTGTGCCCTCCTTGTTGAACACAGGCTTCAAATTGAGACTTCTAAAGTAGTGTGAGGTTTTATAAATTCATCCTGTTCAAATACTATTGGCGCTCCTTTTCTCTGAGGAACAACTACTTTGGTAATCTCTTTTGCAAGCCTTCCACTTGCCAGGGCTTTACTGCCCTTTAATTGTGACCAGTGGGCAAACTTATCCTGATCTTCTCTGGAGATCTGGTATTTTTCAGCAAGATTTTCCGCAGTTTGTCCCATACTCTCTGTGCCATACAGCTGGTGCATTTTCCGGTTTACAAATCGCCATCCAAAACTGCTGTCATGCATTTCCGCATCTCTTCCAAACGGCTTAGATACCTTGGATATCACCCAGGGTCCCCTGGTCATATTTTCCACGCCACCTGCAATAAACACTTCCCCGTCTCCGGAATTTATTGCCCTTTTGGCATGATCAATGGCGCTAAGCCCTGACGAGCATAACCGGTTAACAGTTTCTCCCGGAACCGTCCATGGAAGGCCGGCCAGCAATAAACTCATTCGAGCAACATTGCGGTTGTCTTCACCGGCCTGATTGGCACATCCTAATATCACATCCGAATAGCAATCAAGGGGGATATTTGAGTGTTTTTCCGTCAATTTCTCAATTACCAGCGCTGCCAGATCATCTGTTCGCACTGTACTTAACCCTCCTCCAAATGATCCTATGGGGGTCCGGATTCCGTCAATAATAAAAGCTTCTTTTAGCATGTGTGCCCGCCGTTTGATCCTTCGCCTAAAAATACTGGTTATCCACAAAAAAGGTGAACATTGGTATTAATTCTTAGCACCCGGGCTTTACTT
>QIEB01000224.1 GCA_003229495.1 Flammeovirgaceae bacterium | reverse complement strand
GTGGGAATACCGGCTTCAACTGCTCTGTTAATGGCTTGGGTAATTGCCGGGTCGCTACCATTGATCAACAACCCCGTAGGTTTCATTCCTATTACCTGCTCTATGATAGCAATTTGGCCTTCAATGTCCCATTCAGACGGGCCCAAAATAGATGTTTTGACCCCTGTTTTCTCTCCCCATTTAATGAAAGCTGCCTGATCATGATTTACGTACATGGGAAAGTTGACAATCGCGGTTATCATCACATACTCTTCGTTGGCATCTACCTCAATGGTAGTAGCGGGGGCTTTAAATTTGGCGCCTTTTTCAGGATCACATGCTTGAAACAGGATTATGGCCAATCCAAAAGCCAGTAGTTTTTCTGTCATAATTTTTTTTATCTCAAAACCTGGTTAAATTTTCAAACCTATTTTACGGACAATTTCTTTGGATGCCATACCGGCTCTTTTCTGGATAATGATATCGGTCCAAACCGCAAGAATGAGAATACCTCCAAGGACAATGTCTTGCCAATACCCGGAAACCCTGCTCATTATCATAATATTACTTACCAATCCCATGAAAATGACTCCCAAAATGGCTCCTGCAATTTTACCCTGACCACCCATCAAGCTGGCCCCTCCCAATATAACGGCGGTAATTACCCTTAATTCCATACCCTTGCCCAATGTCGACATAGCGGCCCCCAATCTGGAAACCAATAGAATTCCCGCCAGCCCTGCCAAAGCCGATATTATTACAAAAGATATAATCTTCATTTTTTTTACCCTAATCCCTGAAAGTTCAGCGGCCTTTTCATTTCCGCCTATAAAGTAGTACTTCCTGAAAAACACAGTCTTTGAAACAAGAATACCAAAAACAACTCCCAATACCGCCATAAACCATATCGGTGACTGGATACCCAGGATCATAGTTTGACCAATCGCGTTGAAAGAATCAGGGAAATTTTGGATTCCCGCGCCACTGAGCATGAGCGCGAAACCACGGACAATACCCATCATAGCCAACGTCTGTATCAGAGGGTTTATTCCAACCTTAGCAACCAGGTAACCGTTTATCAAGCCTATCAAAATAGCGCCTCCCATACCTGCCAGTATAGCCACTGGAACGTACACACCATAATAGTACATGAGATAACCCGCCAATCCACCGGAGAAGGCGACAACTGAACCCACGGATAGATCGAAAGCCCCCGATATGAGTAAAATCATCATTCCAATGGCTACAATCGCTTCAATTGAAAGGTTCAGCAACACCATTGAGAGATTATTAAACGTAAGGAATTTGTCGGGCCAGATTATGCTGGCAACGGCTGACATCACAAGAATGGTAACCAAAAGAGTAAAAACCCGGTCACGCATCAATTGATTGATATCAAATCTCATGGTCTTCATGTTATCAAGCGTACATGGTCTTCAAGCCGGACGCGTAGTGTATGATTTCATCTTCAGTGGCATCTTCCCTGGAAAATTCAGCGGTAAGTATTCCATTGCACATCACCAGAATCCGGTCACATAGTGTCAGTAGCTCAGGTAATTCTGAAGAAATAAGCAAAATTGAGGTTCCATGTTGTGTCAATTTCCTTAATATCTTATAAATCTCAGCTTTAGCTCCCACATCAACTCCTTGGGTAGGTTCATCGATAATTAGAATTTCAGGCTTAGTTAACAAGCACCTGCCAAGAAGTACCTTTTGCTGATTGCCACC
>QIEB01000137.1 GCA_003229495.1 Flammeovirgaceae bacterium | reverse complement strand
CCGAAATATAGTGATAATTATTACCGATGGATTGGAGTCATGCGATGGGGACCCCTGCGCAGTTTCAAAAGTGCTTCAAAAGAAACAAATTTTTTTGAGACCATTTGTGATCGGTCTTGGCATGAATAAAAGCTTTGATGAACAATTCGACTGCCTTGGAAGATTCTTTGATGCTGCCAATATTCAGGACTTCCACAGGGTATTAAACCATACGCTTGAACAAACATTAGAACAAACCACCGTCAGTGTGGAATTATTGGATATTAACGATGCCCCAAAAGAAACAGATGTGAATGTTACCTTTATGAACAGGATCACCGGCCAGTCGGCATTCGAGTTTGTTCATTACCGGGACCGGCTGGGAAGACCGGATAGTGTTATTGTAGATGCGGTATTGCTGTATGATGTAATCGCTAACACCATACCTCCGGTAACTAAAAGAAATGTTCTTTTAAAAGGTGGTCAACACAATATTGTATCATTAAAAACACCCCAGGGATCACTACAATTGAGTCAACGGAATTTTAGTGAATATGGAGGCCCGGTTCAGGTATTGGTGAAGAAATCAGGTCAACCTGGGGTCATTCATATCCAGAAAGTGACGGAAACCCAAAAATACCTTACCGGATCTTACGACTTGGAAATTCTAACTTTACCCAGGATCCGGGAAAAAGTGGATATAGAACAAAATCAGCTAACCCGTTTAGAGATACCCGCTCCCGGTGTTTTAAACATAAATACTAATGTTCCAGGATATGGGACATTATTTGTTTTAGACCCGGGTGGCAGCCAGAAATGGCTGCTGAATTTAAGTGGTAAAACCCGCCAGGCCATGGGCATTCAACCAGGTGAATATAAGCTGGTTTTCCGTGCAGAAAATGCTAAAGGAAGTAAATTCACGGAGATACATGATTTTGTAATAAAATCCGGAAGCACTAAAAACATAAACTTATTTGGACAATGACAAAATACACTTTTACTGAGAAACAAGATACACGTTCAGGATTTGGAGCTGGTTTGCTGGAACTGGGCCGTACCAACCCAAAGGTGGTTGCGCTTTGCGCCGATCTCACCGGCTCGTTAAAAATGGGCGACTTTAAGAAGGAATTCCCGGAACGGTTCTTTCAGGTGGGTGTGGCAGAAGCCAACATGATGGGATTGGCTGCCGGAATGAGTATCAGTGGTTTAATCCCATTTACCGGGACATTTGCCAACTTCTCTACCGGGCGGGTTTATGACCAGATCAGGCAGTCTATAGCATATTCTGAAAAAAATGTAAAAATATGTGCTTCGCATGCCGGTGTTACCCTTGGTGAGGACGGCGCTACCCATCAAATTCTAGAAGACCTTGGAATGATGCGGATGCTGCCAAATATGACAGTAATTAATCCTTGTGATTACAATCAAACGAAAGCAGCTACTTTAGCTATAGCAGAGCACCAGGGACCGGTTTATTTACGTTTCGGAAGGCCAAAAGTGCCAATATTTACCCCAAAAGATCAAATATTTGAAATAGGAAAAGCCATGCGGTTTACTGAGGGGCAGGATGTAAGTATTTTTGCCACCGGACATCTTTTGTGGCATGCAATTGAGGCAGAAGCTATGCTGGCGGACCGGGGTATCAGTGCAGAAGTAATTAATATTCATACCATTAAGCCTTTAGACGAAGCAGCTGTTTTGACCTCAATAAGTAAGACCAGATGTGCGGTAAC
>QIEB01000277.1 GCA_003229495.1 Flammeovirgaceae bacterium | reverse complement strand
ACTGACCTTGATTTATGCTTTAATTGAGTCGAATGTGGCGTCACCGGGAATTGTTCTGGCTTTGGCTTTATTAACACTATTGGTTTTGACGTTGATCCAACTCTATAGTTTCTTCAACTATAGGGTGAAACTGATGGCTTCTGCAGTCTTTTTTATAGCATTGCTGACTATCATGTCCAGCTTTATTTTTTCGTCCAACCCCAGTTTAGTTAATTCTTCGGAGTCTATTGCAAATTTCATTAATGAAAATAATCTACAAAATCATCCGATACTAGTTTACAACAGAAGGCTTCCATCATTGGCTTTTAATTTGCAGAAAAACATAATTTCTCTGAAAGACGGGCATTATAGTCTGAATAGAGAAACAGTTTTTGAAAAGGATGGGAAATGGAAAAAGAATCTAATAGAGCTGGGCCCATCGGAGGATGAACGACTACTAAACCAATACCTAAAAGACGATGGAATATTATTGGTTAAAAACAAGATTCCAGACCATATAAAATGGTTGACAGACTCTTTTGATCACGAAGTTGACATTGGTGCATGGAGGGTGTTCTTTAATAAAGCACCAGATCAAACCAGTCAAAATTGGAAGGTTAGCGGAACTCTGTCTGAAATTGATGTAAACAAAAACTCTAACTGATCTTCATGATTAAGTCCGCTGCCCGGTTAGAATACCCAGCTTCATTGTCGTACCATCCTATCACTTTAACCAGATTGCCCACTGTTGAAGTAAGCCCAGAATCAAAGATGCAGCTATGGGGGTTGCCCACGATATCTATGGATACGATAGGATCTATAGTATACTCCATAATCCCCTTCAAAGGCCCGTCTGCAGCAGATTTCATGGCCTCATTAACTTGTGCAGCGGTCACTTCCTGTCTCAATACTGCCACCAGGTCAGTTACAGAACCATCGGGAATTGGCACCCTCATGGCAATACCATCCAGTTTACCAGCCAGGTGTGGAAGTACCAGACCCACGGCTTTGGCGGCGCCGGTTGAAGTGGGAACAATTGATACCGCCGCTGACCGCGCCCTGCGCAGATCACTATGCGGTGCATCCTGGAGACGTTGGTCTGCCGTGTAGGCATGAGTAGTAGTGATAAACCCTTTCTCCAAACCAAAACTATCATCCAAAACCTTGGCCATAGGGGCCAGGCAATTGGTAGTACAGGAAGCATTGGAAAGGATGGTATCATCGGGTGACAACACCTGGTCATTTACTCCCAAAACTATGGTCTTGATATCGCCTTTGGCAGGGGCGGAGATGACCACTTTTTTTGCTCCGGCTTGAAGGTGCTTTCCTGCCCCTTCAGCATCCCTGAAAATACCGGTTGATTCAAGAACTACATCCACACCCAGGTCTCCCCAGGGTAGGCTGGCAGGATCCCTCTCTGCCAAAACTTTAATATGTTCTCCGTTCACGGTGAAACCCTGGTCATCAGCGGTGACGGTTCCATTGAACCTCCCATGCACCGAGTCGTATTTTAACAGGTGGGCCAGGGTAAGATTATCAGTAAGATCGTTGATGGCCACAATATCAACATTTTCTTTTTCCAACAGAGATTTGAAAGTCAGGCGACCGATGCGTCCAAAACCATTAATGGCAACTTTTATTTTGGTCATTTTAATATTATTTAATGTTTTCTGGTAAGGGAAACAAAAATACCACAAGAAAAATCTAAATACAATGAAATTTTTTCAATAATACTCAGT
>QIEB01000391.1 GCA_003229495.1 Flammeovirgaceae bacterium | reverse complement strand
ATCTTGAACTTTCCTGCAATTACGCCAGTGAATGCAAAATTATGGATTGCCGCGAAAGGCTGATAAATATGATTGCAGAAGAAATCGGGATTTACCCCATATAAAAGAAAGCAATTAAATGGGGCCAGATCCACTACTGTCCCACGGGACAAAAGGGACAAAAGGGGACAGATTTATTTAAATAAATCTGTCCCCTTTGTTTGTCCCCTTTGTTTCAGGCTACCCCTTTAATTCCTTTAATTAGTCGCCGACCCCCTATTATTGCTTAATTATCAAAAAAAATTGATGGAAAATTGATGTGTATCAATAAAAACGTAAAGAGATTATTGATATTGCCAATATTTTTTGAGACATAATAGTAGTATCCCCCTCGTTGTAAAAAAATAGCGGGTTTTTATATAATCTAAAATGACGAGGAATTGCTATGTATAGGAAATATGTAAATGCTTTTTTAGTAGTTAGTTTCATTACGTTAGGTTTATTTTTTACAGGTGCCTCTAAGGTTTTTGCAGAACACTACGCCGACATCTACCCTCTTGTAGGTGCCTCAGTTGGCACACCTTATCCTTCATCTTACTCTGTGGATATCGCGAGAGATCCCAACGATGTTCCATCCACACCCTTACCTGACGGCGCGACTGTAGAGATTACTGCAGATGAGGTACTGACATACCTGGCTCCAAAGGATTTTGCAGGTGACTGGGCTGGTGATGGATCAGATGTAGAGTTCAGATATTTCGCTTTTGGTGGTGGTCAAACCTTAGTTACGGAGCCAAAGGTACCGGGGCCTTTTATCAGGGTAAAACAAGGTAATACAGTAACCGTTAATTTTATTAATAATGGAAGTGAAACACACTCCATAGATCTTCATGCAGTCATCGGCAAAAAGGGTGGTGGAGCAGTATTAATGGCCGCACCAGGTGAAACAAAATCGTTCACCTTCGTGGCAGGGAATCCTGGCATATATGTGTACCATTGTGTTGGAATGGGTATGCCTCATGGTATAGCCCACCACGAAAATAATGGAATGTTTGGGTTAATACTTGTTGAACCACACAGTAAGAGGAGTGTCTGGAAAAAGAAACTTCACAACGCAAAAGAGTTCTATGTTTTCGAGCAGGACATTTATCGCGATTCGAAAACTAATGATTTTGATGAGGACTCTATGCTTTCTGGTAAGTCACCGGATTATGTCGTTTATAACGGCAGGGTTGGCGCCCTGGTTGACTACCCATTGCTTGCAACAGCTGGAACAAATGCAATTATCTACCACGGAGCGGCTGGCCAATCTATTCCAAGTTTCCACATAATAGGTGAAATATTTGATTGGGTCTGGGATCAGGGAGACTTGACTTCTCACCCGCTTCTGAACGTGCAGACAACCCTGGTTCCGTCTTCCGGTGCCATTGCGGTAGGGCTTAAAGGGTCTGATTTAATACCGACAGACCTTGGTAGTGGTGACCTCAATATCCTTGTTGACCATGCATTACCTGGATTCAGGAAGGGAGCCTTGGGTCTGATGATTGTCCAATAACCAAAATCTGACAGGCTAAACAAAAGAGACACTAAAGTGAATTAAAAGGGACGTAGGGATTTAAAATTGATCAGTTATTGGTTAGAAAATAATCGCTACGCCCCCTTTAATTCAACCCCATTAATTCTTGCTGACAACATATTTCAATATATCAACTATTTTCTCTGGCGACGTTGCCCAGGCGAGTGCCGCTGCGTCCACCTCT
>QIEB01000439.1 GCA_003229495.1 Flammeovirgaceae bacterium | reverse complement strand
CCAGCAGCCACTCATTGCCTTTCATTTTGTGCATTCTATATTCTCCTGTTAGCTCCGGGCTCTCCAGTCTAAAATAGAAACCGTTCTTTTTGGCTTTTGTTTTCTCATATTTCCCCAACGCATAGCGCCACATGTTTCCACCTCCATATTGGCCCTTTGGTATGGTTCCTTCAAAAGTAAGGTATTCAATAGGGTGATCCTCAACTTGCACCGCCAATCGCTTTATTCCAGGCCTTGGTGGCAGTCCTTTGGGAACGGCCCAGGACCGAAGGGTGCCATTTTCTTCTAATCGAAGGTCATAGTGTAAACGAGATGCATGGTGACGGTGCACTACGAATGCTTGATCGAACCCCACCACCAGATCAGCTGTTGGTTCGGCGGTTTTTGAAAAGTCTCTTTTTTGTTGGTAACCGCTTAGCTGTTCGGGTGTCTTATAGGTTTCACCTGGTGGTATATTCTTCTTTGGTTTAACTGCTTTTCTTTCCGTGTGTAATGGTACCGCATAGGCACCCATAGACTCCCAGGCATCACCCTCCCGGAGCACAAATTCCAAGGCTGTTTTGATATTGAATTCATTAGGGTCTTTGACCTCAATAAGTTGATCCCATCTAAGCGGCATGGATACCGGGGCTACTCCCCTGCCCCTCAAACTGTAAGGACAAATAATGCTCTGTGAATTCCTATTGCGATAAATATCAATCAGCACTTTCCCTTTTCGGGCCTCTTTTCTAATGTGTAAGGTGGTATCAGCAGCCCTTTTCTGTACGAAAGGTTTGGTAAGTGCCGATGCCGCTTCAAAGGCAGTGTGGAAATCACATTTTGGTTCGACGGGCGTTAATATATGCACTCCTTTCCCCCCAGTGGTCTTTACAAAAGCGTGATATCCAAACTGCTCCAAATGCTGACGAAGATCCAAAGCAATATCCACTACCTGGTCAAATGGATAACCTTCCGGTGGATCGATATCATACACGATGTAATCAGGGCAGTCAAAATGTGGGTTTCTGGAGTGGATCTGGTGCATTTCAAGGCAGGCCAGGTTGGCCAGCCAAACCAGAGAGGCGACCTCTGTGGCCATCATATAATCTTTTTTTTCCTTTCCTAAGCGAACGTAATCGATCCAATCAGGGGCCCAGGTTGGCCGGTTCTTTTGAAAAAACATCTCCCCATCCACCCCATCCGGAAAACGTACCAGGGAAAGCGGTCGACCCTTAATGTGGTTTAATAGCGTAGGAGCAATATTGAGATAGTACTGAATTACTTCAGCCTTGACGATGTCATTTTCCGGAAACAGCACTTTATCCAGGTTGGACAACTCCAGCTTGCGTTTTCCAAGTTCTACCCATTGTGATTTTCGACCCATATCAAACCCGTATTAAATCGATAATGAATAAAATTACCTAAATCTCTTAACTTGCGGCTTTTTAATCCATTTCTAATTGAAACACGATTTAATCATTGTTGGTGGTGGAATAGTGGGCCTGGCTACAGCATATACCCTATTACAAGCCAGACCGGGATTAAAACTATTGGTCTTGGAAAAAGAGTCTCGAATTGGTCAGCATCAAACTGGAAACAATAGCGGGGTTATTCACAGTGGACTGTACTATAAACCAGGGAGTTTAAAAGCCAGAAATTGTATTGAAGGATATCAAAAGTTGCTGAAATTTTGTGATGAACATGAGATCGCATATGAGGTATGCGGCAAGATCGTGGTCGCCACTGAGGAGGAACAAGTGGCATTACTTAG
>QIEB01000608.1 GCA_003229495.1 Flammeovirgaceae bacterium | reverse complement strand
TTAACGTGAGTTCGATATAAAAAAGACTAGATTTTTGATTGAAAAAAGGCAGAAAATTAGTATATTAAGTTATTGATAATCAACTAAATAACTAAACTTTCTGCCTATGTTATCTGCTACTAAAATTACCAAAATATTTTGTTCTATTGATGACTTTTGTCTGGATTTTGTTCCAAAATTCCAAAAATTGCTACTCGGGACTAAAAAACGCAATAAACCTTCAAAACTTTCGCTATCTGAAGTGATGACCATTCAGGTATTGTTCCATTGCTCAGGATACCGCAATTTCAAAACCTTTTACAACTCATTTGTTTGTATACATTTGCGCTCCTTCTTTCCAAATGTGGTTAGCTACAATCGAATGGTGGAATTAACTCGTGACAGCCTGATCCCATTGGCAATCTACCTGAAAACACAAGGGACTGGACAGTGCACAGGTATAAGCTTTATAGACAGCACTCCATTAAGGGTCGGTCATAATAGACGGATCCATAGCCATAAAGTATTTAAAGGATTAGCAAAAAGAGGCAAATGTTCCATCGGATGGTTCTTCGGATTTAAGCTCCATCTTATCATGGCTGATACCGGTGAAATCATCGATTTTATGATCACACCGGGCAATGTTGATGACAGAAAACCTCTTAAAATTGAACGGTTTATCAAGAAATTATTCGGAAAGCTCTTTGGTGATAAAGGCTACATCAGCAAGGAACTTTTCAAAAATCTGTTCTTCCAGGGAATCCATCTGATAACCAAGCTAAAACGAAATATGGAGTCTTCCATCCTAACTCCAATTATGGATGCTATCCTGCTCCGTAAGAGGGCTATTTGTGAAACAATCATAGATCAACTTAAAAACATCTTCCAGATTGAACACTCCAGACACAGGAGTCCAACCAATTTCCTTACCAACCTATTCTCGGCTTTGATCGCTTACAATTTCTGTGAAAAAAAGCCCTCAATCAAATTGAATTACCAAGATACTGGTCAACTTTTTCTCCCTCTTTAATATTTCCTTATGTCGAACTCACGTTAATTTAATAGATGAAGAAAAAACTATTCCATTTCCTGGGAATAATATTGATTTCTCATGGACTTTATGCCCAGGAAACATTTCCAAGAAACGATGTACTCGATGAACGGGAAAATGCCTACGCATTGCAAAATGCAACAATAATAGTAGACCCGCAGAATACAATTACCAATGCTACCATGCTCATCCGGGACGGAAAGGTGGAGCGGGTAGGCCAAAATGTCGACACTCCTCAGGGCTATACGAAAGTTGACCTCAAAGGAAAGTTTATCTATCCCGGTTTTATTGATATTTATACCAGCTACGGCTTACCAAGTGTTCCTGGACGACGAGGACGGGGATTTCGTTCAGCTGAGCAAATCACGTCAAAAACACAGGGTGCTTATAATTCAAACCAGGCTATAAAAGCTGAGTACAATGCTGCAGAGCATTTTGATATAGATAAATTCACACTTGAGTCCAAGCTGGAAGGTGAATTCAAACGAACTGCCGAAAATTTGCGCAGCCAGGGTTTTGGTGCAGTGCTAACATTCAGGCCCGACGGGATTGCCCGTGGGTCTTCGGCATTTGTAACATTAAATGAAGGGATTAACAATGATGTGATGCTAAATGAGAGGATTGCGGCCCATTATTCCTTTAACCGCGGTACCTCCAAGCAAAATTATCCCTCATCCGCCATGGGTTATATCGCATTGTTGCGGCAGACATATTTGGATGTTGACTG
>QIEB01000243.1 GCA_003229495.1 Flammeovirgaceae bacterium | reverse complement strand
GCTGAAACGCCGGAGCAAGTGATGCAAACTGCCAAAGATTTGAAAAAATACACACCACAGGTTAAAGTGTTCAGGGCCGGCGTTTGGAAGCCAAGAACCCGTCCCAATAGTTTTGAAGGGATTGGCATAGAAGGTCTTTCCTGGCTTCAACAGGTAAAAGCTGAAACCGGATTGCTGACCTCGGTTGAAGTAGCTAATGCAACTCACGTTTATGAAGCGCTGAAGCACGGGATTGATATACTTTGGGTAGGTGCCAGAACCACGGTAAATCCATTTAGTGTGCAGGAAATAGCCAATGCTTTAAAGGGCGTAGATGTTCCGGTCATGGTTAAAAACCCGATAAACCCAGATCTTCAATTGTGGCTTGGGGCAATTGAGCGCATTCATCAGGCGGGAATTACCCGGCTTGGGGCCATACACCGGGGCTTTTCTTCCGGACAAAATGGGCGGTTCCGGAACGCCCCCCAATGGAAATTGCCCATAGAACTAAAAAGGTTGCTGCCTGATCTTCCGATGATTTGCGATCCCAGTCATATTTGCGGAAAACGGGAACTGCTGCTGGAAATTTCACAAAAAGCATTGGACCTTGCTATGGATGGATTGATGATCGAAGCACATCTTAATCCAGATGAGGCCTGGAGCGATAAAGATCAGCAAGTGACACCGGAGGCCTTAGCCGGACTGCTTAACCAACTTAAACTGAGAAAACCAGAAGGAGAGGGTCAGGAATCTGTGGATTTCTTAAGCCTGTACAGAGATGAGATCGACTTAATTGATCTGGAAATACTGGACACTATTGCCAGGCGGGCTAAAGTAGTTGAGAAAATTGCTGAATTCAAGAGGGAGCATAAAATGACTATCCTACAGGTAAGTCGATGGGATGAGTTATTGAAAGACCGGCTGGCGATAGCAAAAAAGCTGGGTCTTGATAACAAATTTTCCAAAGAGCTGTATCAGCAAATTCATTTAATGTCCATCCGAATCCAAACTAAAGTGATGAACGCGAAGAAGAGTGTTAAGTTATGAGTTTTTAGTTTTTAGTTTTTAGTTTTTAGTTTTTAGTTATAAATTATGAGTTATGGGTTATGAGTTGCTTGGCGCCTGGCGCTTGGCGGGTTATGGATTGTTGGTGGTTGTACTTTCAAATTGTGGAGAGCTGGCAACTTCAGTTGAGAGTCACTCGCAGTTTCTGGCAGTACTGGGAATTGCTCAGGATGCTGGTTTTCCTCAGGCCCAATGTCGTAAAAACTGCTGTCTGGCAGTCTGGGATCATCCCGAGCTACATAAAAAAGCAGCCTGTCTTGGGTTGATTGATCTTGATCAAAATAAGTACTGGCTTTTTGATGCTACTCCTGACTTCAAAGCACAAACACGATGGATTGAATCACAATGGGAAGTGGAATTGGCTGGGGTGTTCTTAACACATGCTCATGTAGGTCATTATACTGGATTGAGTCAGTTGGGCAGGGAAATAATCGGGGCTTCCAATCTGCCGGTCTACGCCATGCCCAGGATGAAGCAATTTCTTGAAGAAAACGGGCCCTGGGACCAATTGGTCCAATTGAAAAATATCCGGTTGATACCATTGGAGGCTGATTCTGTCCTTCAAATATCTGAAAATGCTACCATTACTCCCTTTCTGGTACCTCATCGTGACGAATATAGTGAGACCGTGGGATATAAGATCGTTGGTGAAAAAAAGGAGGCGATCTTCATTCCCGATATTGACAAATGGCAAAAATGGGGACGGGATTTAGC
>QIEB01000658.1 GCA_003229495.1 Flammeovirgaceae bacterium | reverse complement strand
CAACTCCTTGCTCGTAGTCGCCCAATCTGGTGGCGGCAATTGCAGATAGGTAGTGATCCAGCCCATCATCATCGTCTCTCTTATCAACTTCACCAAAGGTAGTTATTGCATCTACATGATCGTGTTTCATAAGTTGAGCCAAACCTTTATTGAAGAGGTTTTCAGTAGTACCTTTTGCGTTGGAAAGAGATTGCAGCGCTTCGTCATATTTGCCTTGCCTGATTTCAATGACTCCTTTTACACCATTAATTTCTGCAGACAATGCATTAGAAGGACTCATGGAAAGCGCTTTGCTGATTGTCTCATCAGCCTTGGCAATGTTTCCTTGCGCAAAGTAAATAGCCGCCAGGTTTGTATTCGAATAGGCATTGGCCATCTTTCGGTTGGAAATTTCAAACTGAGTTTCCGCTTTTGCCACCATATCCCAATCTTTATCCTTGATGGCCATTTCCATATACACAGCTCCCAGGTTGTTGTGAGAAGTCCAGCTATCATTTTTCTTAGTAGCTGCTAAATAGATCTTTTCCCTTTCGTCCAGAGATGGTGTTAGTGTAGCAGCATACCCCAGTTCCTGATCAGATAGTGTATCTGAAGATACGGATCCGGCAACTATTTGTCGGGACAGTGCCGCAATTTCCGGATCAGATTTTTTATCCATTACCGTCAAAACTTCAGTTTGAGCAGTTCTCAATTTTGGATATACGTCCTTGAAAACTTTCCTGTATGCGGATAACTGATGGAGTTGGTCTTCTTTATCTTCGAACGACCCTGATCCGTCAATTATGTTTCGGATTTGGGCTTTGTCCTCATCTGAGACCCCTTCGTAATCAGCTAAATGGCCTTTGAATTCTTGCCAATTTTCGACTACAGGTTTCAAAATAAAACTAATCTCATCCGCCATTCCCTGATAATCATATTTACGCATCTGACTATCGTAGTATTTCTGAATAGCTTCGGCCCGGTTTTGAGAGAGGTCTGAGTTAATTCTTTCAGCACCCTCAGGTGAGTGAGTACCGGTTATGGTAACTGTTCGGGTGGCATTCTTTTCAGCAACAAAGGCATCAAATCCTTTGCCCCGATCACTTCGTTTTTCAGAAGTTCTCAAAACAGCACTTCCTTGTAAAAAGTAGAAGTCAACGTTGGTAGGTATTAATTCTTCCTGATTGTTATAACCATGTGGTGCATATGCTGCATAAATCACATTTTTGTATAGTCTGGAAGTAGTGATTACCCCTTGAGCAATTTCTAACCGTTCAGAAACCTTCTCGCTTCCATTTTTGGGGTTGCTGGCAACTCCCTGAATGGACAAGTTTCCAGATTTCATGTCCTCCTCATATGGCATTGAGGAATTTATACTGGTTTGAGGCTCTACGGAATCATAATCTGGGTATTGCTCCCGGGTAAATTCAATACCGTCAAAAGCATACTCCTTACCACCATATTCATAAAAGGTGTTTACGGTGTATACTTTGCCTTTTTTCAACATTTTTACTGGGACTTTCGCAGACATTTCAAATGCTACGTCGTCTCCATGTAGTTCCATAGGTGAAGGGACAATTACGAACTCCTGCTGCTCTGACATACTGATCATTTGGCTGAGAGAGCAACTGGTAACAATAAAGGTCCCTATTAGAACTGTACAAATAAGATTTATCTTCTGAGTCATGGTAGAAATAATTGGTTATTATCTGATTATAGTCAAAAATATAGTTATAATATTACTATTGCAATTTTATAGTACAAAAAAATGTGTGTCTGATTT
>QIEB01000467.1 GCA_003229495.1 Flammeovirgaceae bacterium | reverse complement strand
TTTCACTTCTTCCTTCTCCATATCCCCATGCAGTATCAAAAAAGTTGCATCCCCTGGCAACAGCAAGGTCCAGACCGCGATTGGTCTCCTGGTCATCAGATCCCTGCCATCCGGCCAAGCCCCACATACCGTAGCCCACCGTGCTTACTTGCCAGCCTGTTCGGCCAAATCTCCTGTATTTCATATGGTTTTTTATGTGAATATATCCAAAAGTTTCCATTCATGAAGTTATGGGATTCAGCAATTTTAGATTACCAGGATATGCGGCATTCTTATATATTTGTAATGTGCTAACGGTTGCATTAATGGCAGAAGCGTCCGAAAAGAAAATAAAATCCATGATATTCCAGACCATTGCCAGAATCGTGGTCTATGGACTGCTAATGATGTTGTTATCTCAGCTAATGTTCTGGGATGCCGGGCAGCAGGGACAGCAGATAAAGTTCCTGGAAGATACTTTTACAGAATGGACCCAACAGTTAATCTTGCTGACAATGGCCGGTATTTTCGCCCACAATGCCTATCACCATAAGGAATTCAGGAGTCTCAGTATTTTGTTGGCAGGGATTTCATTAACGGGTTTGGTCAGGGAATTCAACAATTTCTTTAATGACCAGGTCTTTGACGGAGCCTGGCAGACTTTGGCATCGTTAGTTATTATCACCACAATATTTTTGGTATGGAAACATCGCAATAAGTTTTGGCTAGATTTCCAACAGTTTCAAAATACCCTCAGTTTTGGATTTCTACTGTCAGGGTTCCTAACCACTTTTATATTTTCAAGGCTGTTTGGTCGCACGCGATTTTGGGAAACGCTCATGGAGGACCGGTATTTCCGATCAGTAAAGAATGCCGCAGAAGAAGGGGTAGAACTACTGGGGTATGGGCTATTGTTGGCAGCAAGTGTGGAATTTTTAATCTTGGTAAGATCGGCTAGAGATTCAGAGCCCTATGGCACCGACGATCACACTTCATGACCCCAATGCACCGGCACATTTTTCATCCAGGCTATTTTCACACCATTCTTTAAGGTTTTGAAGGACTTGCTGATACAATTTTCGATTTTTATATCTAAAAACCGGCCCCATAAACCAGGCCATAAGCGGTTTAAGCATATAGTGGACCTGTAATTGGATCCTGCAACCAGTGCCCTGTCTGCCAACAATAAAATATACCGTTATGTCTTTTGCAAAAAAGGGAGGATTAATAATTTTTTCACCATAAACCAGGTTCCCTTCACCGAAATTTGCTTTAACCGACTCGAATTCAATGGTTTTGGAATCAAATACGCAAACATGTTTGGTGCCGACCTGGTTCAATTCATCTGGATTGAATTCTATCTTATTGGCAAATCTGTTCCATTTCATTCTTTGCTCAAGATCGATAATGATCTCAAACACCTCATCTCTGGTTTTGTCAATAGATGTTTCGACAACCACCGGTTGCTCTGTTTTTATCGGTTTGTTTATTTTGTCGTCGGTTACCATTTGATGCAAGGGGGTAAGCGAACAATAGTGATAATTTACCCTGCCCAGAGACTTGTACTCAGTACAGCCTTTCTCCAGGTTTAGCCAGGGAAAATCAACCGTAGAAATCAAAGAACTAGCCTGGTGCATATACGATTCACTGAGCAGCACATATTCTTTTGAATCTACCTGGTTTTTTAGCAGGCGAGCTAGGATTACATCCTGCCCATATGGTTTTTTTTGCCCTTTTACAGTTATGAAATCGACGGTGCCCGCATGGGCAACGATTTTTAAGGTGAGATCTCCTGCACCGCGGCAGGCCCCACACTCACATATTCGATGTCCCTGGTATTTTCTAAGGTGCTGGTGAAATTTGATAAACATCGACTGAGACTGCTTTATCAGATCATTTTTGTCAGGTATGCCATCCTGTTTATAAAAAAATAAAGCATCCCCCTCAATTTCGGAAAGTGTCAATCCCAACTCATTCGAATCTATCAGGATCTCCAGTAGCTCACTGACTATATGTTGGCCATGCAGGACCTCTGTTTGTTTAACAAACTTTGTAAATCCGCTTATATCTGGTATTAGGAAAAGTGTATCCCTCTTCAATATTTATTAATTTGTCCCCTCGTGCAGCAGATTTGTAAGTCTGTAAATCCACTGTACTAGAATGAAACGAAATATAAAAACTAGAAGTTTCCTGGAGGAGTAGTTTAATGTCAGTGCTTGGTTTCATGATGCTGTCGCAGCAGGTCTTCTCCAAAATCGTTGTTGAGATCTCGCCAAACGGTGTGTATATGGTTGGCATTGTTTTGAATATTGTCGTATTCTATCAAAAGGCCTGGCCCATGAAGCCGATAATAGTGGGCCCTTCCTGGTCCTTTTTCCATTGCGCCGGCCCAGGCGAAATAAATATTCTCCCAACCTTCTGCCTCGATTCTATTAAGTTGTTCCTCAGCGATTCCAACTTCCATATTGTCCAAATAGTTTTGTACCAGGGCTCGTAACAACTGTTGTTGGGTAGGGTCCATTTGCTGATACTTCAGGCCCTCTCGCTTATCAAGCATGGCTTTTCTTTCCATTCCAGTGACAATCTCATCAGGTGCTTTCCCGGCTA
>QIEB01000030.1 GCA_003229495.1 Flammeovirgaceae bacterium | reverse complement strand
AAATCGTGCTGGTCAGGTCACAGTTGTCAAAAATCGAGCCTGTCAGGTCCGATTCTCCAAAATCTACTTCCTTAACCCGCATTATTCATCTGGACCATTGTTGTTTCTTTTTTTGAGCTTAGCGAACTTCTTTGAGCTTCTTATTAGAAAGAGCTATGCCCGTATTGGATTATTGAGAAGATATTGGGGTGATTTAGTAATATGACAGCCTGTTTTCCTGCTCCCAGGGGTTATTTTTACCGATTAGGCGTACCTATCCCCAGGTTGTTGGTTTATCAATCCAACAACCCTTACTGAGTGAGCAGTTGCCGGAACAAGTCCTGGTAAACAAAAGCTTTAGAAAGCTGATAGTAGATTCTTCGTTTGGTTTTTTTGAGGGTGGCTCCCACCTTTAGCAAGCGCATCCTGATGGTATCAATACACCATTTTTTGGCCTGTTCAACATTTGTCTTACCAATGGCGGACTTCAATAGCAGAAACATCTCATAAGCAAGGCTGCTAATGAGTAAGCGTGAGAAATTAGCCCAAAAGCCATGATTGGAGAGTCGATCGGAGAAGCACATGTTTTTCACCTCCTTTATACGGTTTTCACTGGTTTCCCCTCGTTTGACATACACTTCAAAATAAATCGTTCGACCATCTTTGCCAGGCAGGTTACTTACAATATGACGGGTATTGAGCCCTTTGCCTGTGCTTTCCACTTTGGAGTAACACTGTTGTGGCTTGTGCCAGCTTTTGGCCTGGTAGGTGTGAGCCATGAAATGCTGGTGCTTTTTACCCTCACTTACATAAAGGTGGCTTACAGCCTTTTCTGCACGGTTTACCTTTCGTTTCAACACTTCATTACTAGCCATACCTATGACAAATTTAAGATTACACTCATCTGCTAACTGATAAAAAGCAGGACAGCTAAATCCACTATCTGCCCGAATGATGACCCTAATCTGTGGATAGGCTGCTCGTATCTTTTGGAGTACACGTTTGAGAATAGCTACATACCATTTATTGGAATGGCTATTGCCCGGACGAAGTACAGGCATAATAATCTGACCGGTCCCTCCATCATGAAAGAACAATTCATTGTACATAAATTGACCATAATAACCATTGAACATCGACAATTGTTGCTTCCCATAAGTAGGGTCATCGGTAGCATCTATATCTATAATAATTTCGGTTCGACCTTGTAAGGAGTCCACATAGCGATCTACCCAGGCATTGCACACATTGAATATGCCGTGCTTGCCCAAGCTGTTCTCAAATCTTGATAAGGTAGGCTGTGAGGCCATCTCCCCATCCAGGATATCCTGAAATAGGGGGTCATTCTTCAGGTGTTCTACATCATTGGTATCTTCATAACCCTGCATCAAAGTGAACACACGTTGCTTGAGTAGTTTTTCTACGCTATGAACGGTGCGAAATGGATCCCGCCTATCAGGAATCCGTTGACTGAAATATTCAATGAGCTTATGCTTTCTTTCAAGCTTTTCCAGTAAAACAACCGCACCATCCGAGCTGATTTCGCCCGCAGAAAAATCAACGCTTACCTGCGTATTTCCTCGATAAAATACTGTATTTTTATCACTCATATTTGGGTGTTGTTAAAAGTGTTGTTTTTGTTTGTAACTATCTCAAATATAACACTTTACACCCAAATTATCCACTATAAAATGAATTTTCCGGGTTAAGATTGAAGCTGCGAGAAATATTTTAAATGAACTGGTAGACAGCCTTCGGGTAAATAAAAAACTTGAATTGGCGCTTCGGGT
>QIEB01000256.1 GCA_003229495.1 Flammeovirgaceae bacterium | reverse complement strand
TTTCTTTGGCCTGTAACTGATCATATATCTTTACTCCGTTGATGTATATTGCTGCGTTCAAATCAGGTGTGTTAGTCAACAACCACTCCAAAGGTTCTAATGCTCCTTTGAAGTCATTATTCTTCATCATATCATTGTAGATGGCATTATTTTCTTTAGCTACGGCAGCATTATCTCCCCATTCCCAGCCAGCCTGGGCCTGTATAAGGGTACTGGTTAGCAGAAAAACAACGACGTACGTGGAGAATAGTTTCATAACAACTAAATGATCTTATTAAACAAAATGAACCCAAACTACGTTCTTTTGGGCTCGGGAGAATCAAAATTAGTGAAATTCTTTTAAAGATTTACAAAACTTTTTATAGAGTTAACTCTTTTTACCTGTTAATAGTTTGCGTTTCAACCACATAATCGGATGGTAATACCGGACAATTGAAAGGATATTGCATTCTTTTAAAGCCATCGCTTGCAAGCTGAGGTTTTTGTTATTACTTTTTGACCATACATCATATGGGCGATTTTTCACACGACGTTTTAATAATAGGTGGCGGTGGTGCAGGATTACGAGCGGCCATTGCGATAGCAGAGAGCAATCCCAAACTTAAGGTAGCGGTAATCTCCAAAGTCTATCCTATGCGAAGTCATACCGTATCCGCCGAAGGCGGGGCAGCTGCGGTGATCAAATCCAACGATAGCCTGGATCATCATGCCTACGACACCATATCGGGTGGTGATTGGATGTGCGATCAGGATGCGGTAGAGGCTTTTGTTAATGAGGCCCCCAAGGAAATGATGCAATTAGAACATTGGGGTTGTCCATGGAGCCGGCAAGATGATGGTACTATTGCAGTTCGTCCTTTCGGAGGCATGAAAATTGAAAGGACATGGTTTGCTTCGGATAAAACGGGGTTCCATATGCTTCATACCTTATACCAAACTTCTTTAAAGTACCATCCCATTCAAAGGTATGACGAATGGTTTGTGACTAAATTAATTGTGGATGATAGCCGATGCCAAGGCGCTGTGGCCATAGAGCTGGCTACCGGCCAGGTGCAGGCCATTGCCGCCAAATCGGTAATAATATGTACTGGTGGTTGTGGAAAAGTATTTCCCTTCACCACCAATGCCAATATCAAAACCGGAGATGGAATGGCTATGGCATATCGGGTGGGTGTTCCCCTAAAGGATATGGAATTTATACAATACCATCCCACCGGTCTGCCTTTTACAGGAATTCTGATAACTGAAGCTACCAGAGCAGAAGGTGGTTATCTGCTCAATAAGGATGGATATCGTTATCTCCAGGATTATGACTTAGGAACCCCCCAGCCAGAGCCTGTATTGCGGTCCATGGAGTTAGGTCCCAGAGATCGTCTTTCCCAAGCTTTCGTGAAAGAAATGGAAAAAGGAAGTACACTTGAAGGCCCCTATGGGCAATTTGTTCATTTGGATATTCGCCACCTGGGAGAGAAAATAATCAATGCTAAGCTTCCCTTTGTACGTGAACTTTGCCTAAAGTACGAAAATATAGACCCGGTTAAAGAAATGATCCCGGTACGACCAGTGATACATTATATGATGGGTGGTATCCATACCGACATTAATGGCGCTACTCCCCTGCCTGGTTTATATGCTGCTGGAGAAACTGCTTGTGTAAGTATCAATGGGGCCCAAACTCGCTGACAGAACTGCTGGTGTTTGGGGTCAGGGCAGGAATTGCCGCTGCCGAATTTGCATCAAATCAATCAGATTACACCTTTGATATGGCGTATGAGTCGGTAACAGAAGAAAGCCATCTCAAAAACCGGTTTTTTAAAGAAAAAAAGGACCAGGAAAGGATTGCAGACATTCGAAACGAAATGCATAAAGCAATGGAACAAGGTTGCGGCATATATCGAACCGAAAACTCCTTATTGGCTTCGCAAAAAATCCTCACAGGTTTAAAGGAAAGGATGTCCAATGTAACAATTGATGATAAAAGCCGCACCTTTAATACCGAACTGGTAGCCGCATTGGAACTGTCAAATATGCTGGATTTAGCGGAATCCATCGTGCAGTCCGCATTGAACAGGAAGGAATCCAGAGGGTCGCACCAGCGTATTGATTACGAAAAACGTGACGATGAAAACTACCTGAACCATAGTTTGGCGTACAAAGAGGAAAATAATAAACCCAGGATTGAGTATTTACCGGTAACTATCACAAAATGGCCACCTGGTGAACGGGTTTATGGCAAGTAAACAGTATGATACAATAATAATTGACCATGGCATCAAAAATAACCCTCGAAGTATTTCGTTACCGACCGGATCAAGAAACTCAACCGACCTTTGACAGTTACGAAGTGCCCTGTGAAAAGGATTGGGTAATACTGGATGCCTTAAATTACATTAAGGACCAGATTGACGGTACACTATCTTACCGCTGGTCTTGTCGCATGGGTGTGTGTGGAAGTTGTGGAATGACGGTCAATGGAGTGCCGGTATTAACCTGTGCTAAATTCTTACAAGATTTTTTGCCAGGTCCGGTGAGAATAGAACCACTGGAACACTTTCCT
>QIEB01000052.1 GCA_003229495.1 Flammeovirgaceae bacterium | reverse complement strand
ATAGCCGGAGCCGGTCAGATATTCGCGGTAGAACCGGCGGCCAGACGTCAGGAACTAGCCTTGGAATGTGGTGCTACAACAGTAGTCAATCCGGCAACAGAAGACGCCGTACTTGCCATCAAGGAATTAACCAGTGGGGATGGAGCAGATATAGTAGTAGAATGTGCCGGGGTTTCCGCCACCGGACAATTGGCAGGACATATCGCCAGACGTAAAGGCCGGATAATGATCATGGGCGTGTTTGAAAAACCTGCTGCCCTTGATTATTCTGATATCGTTTTTAGTGAAAAAACAGTAATGGGAAGTATGGGCGGCTACGGTGTTTATGAGGAAGCCATTGGTATGATGGCCAGAAAGGAGTTTAACGGTACCTCTCTTATTACCGGTAAGATTCCTCTGGATCGAATTGTGCCTGACGGGTTTGAAGCCTTGATTAGCAGGAAAGAAGAAAACGTCAAAATACTGGTTTCTCCTGTTTAGAAATTTTTTATAAACAGTTTTATTTACGTACAAATGAAAAAATTAAGAAGTCATAGTTGGTTTCGGCGATCCGGGAAAATGGGGTTTTTATACCGTTCATGGATGCGTAACCAGGGCGTTCCTGATCACCAATTTGACGGGCGTCCGGTTATTGGAATATGCAATACCTGGTCGGAACTTACTCCATGCAACGCGCATTTCCGTGACCTGGCTGAAACGGTTAAAAGGGGAGTGTTAACTGCAGGAGGATTTCCATTGGAATTTCCGATCACCTCGCTCGGTGAGCCACTCATGAAGCCTACCGCAATGATGTTTCGCAATTTGGCAGCTATGGATGCGGAAGAGACTATTAGGGCCAATCCTTTGGATGGGGTAGTGCTACTATGTGGTTGTGACAAAACCACACCTTCTGCCATGATGGGCGCTGCCAGTGTAGATTTGCCTACAATAGTTGTTTCAGGAGGGGCCATGCTTAATGGTAAATATCGTGGAAATGATATTGGTTCGGGGACACACATTTGGAAATTTAGCGAAGATCTTCGTGCCGGGCTTATGACCGAACAAGAATTTGCCCAAGCAGAGGGATGTATGTCAAGAAGTAGTGGCGGCTGTATGACCATGGGCACTGCTTCAACCATGGCTTGTATGATTGAAGCACTGGGGATGACTTTGCCAGGCGGTGCGGCTATTCCGGCTCCGGATTCACGTAGAAAACTTTTCTGTCATATGGCTGGTCAACAGATTGTGAAGATGGTTGAAGACGATTTGAAAATGTCTGATATCATCAACCGGAAATCTATTGAGAATGCCATAAAGGTAAATGCTGCGGTTGGGGGATCTACCAACCTGCTGATACATCTTCAAGCTATAGCTGGAAGGTTAGGTATTCCATTGGATTTGGATGATTTTGACAAGTTAGGAAGCAAGATTCCTTTATTGGTGAACCTCATGCCCTCAGGAAAATACCTGATGGAAGATTTCTACTACGCAGGTGGTCTGCCGGTAGTGATAAAGGATTTACTAGGCCAACTCCATGCGGACGCGATTACTGTAAATGGAAAAACTATCGCGGATAATGTTCAGGATGCAGAGTGTTTCGACCGCGATGTAATCGCCTCGATTGAAACTCCATTGTTGAAGGAGGCCGGAATCGTGGTGGTAAAAGGCAACCTATGTGAAAATGGCGCGGTGACCACTCCCGCGCTCATGAAACATAAAGGACCGGCTGTGGTTTTTGAAACTATAGAAGATATGCATGCCCGGATAGATGATCCTGATCTGGACGTTGATGAAAATAGCGTTTTGGTATTAAAAGGTGTTGGCCCTAAAGGATACCCTGGAATGCCCGAAGTAGGAAATATGCCATTGCCGGCCAAGCTTCTCAAAAAGGGTATCAAGGATATGGTGCGCATATCTGATGGCCGTATGAGTGGAACAGCTTACGGAACAGTATTTCTGCATGTTTCTCCCGAATCAGCAATAGGAGGAACTTTAGCCTTAGTAAAGAATGGTGATATGATCGAAGTGGATGTTTCAAAAAAACGCTTACACTTAGATGTGTCAGAGGAGGAATTGACTTTACGTCTGGCCTCATGGAAAGCTCAGCAAGAAAACCAGAAAAAAATCAAGGAAAGAGGATATCGCAAACTTTACATAGACCATGTGTTGCAGGCGGATAAAGGAGCAGACATGGACTTTTTGGTAGGAAAATCAGGTTCGGTAGTGGATCGGGATGGTTTTTAATGTTCATGTAAAGCTCAAATAGTTTAACCTTGTCATATGGATAAAGAGAACAATGCCTGCCTGCATCTAAAGGGAATTAGCAAATATTTCCCTGGAGTAATTGCCCTCAATCAAGTGGATTTTGAACTAGTACCAGGAGAGGTGCATGCCTTGTGTGGAGAAAATGGAGCAGGAAAAAGTACGCTGATGAGCATTATTTCAGGTAATATACAACCCGAGGAAGGGAAAATATATTTGGATGGGAACGAAATCTTCATCACTAATCAACTGGAAGCTCAGAAACTAGGTATATCCATAGTTTATCAGGAGGGTAGTTTGGTTGCTAATCTAAGTGTGGCTGAAAATATTTTCTCAGGGAATCAGCCCCGCAAC
>QIEB01000481.1 GCA_003229495.1 Flammeovirgaceae bacterium | reverse complement strand
TGGCCTCGGTGGAAAAGAAGTTAAGAAATAAGAAGTTCACAGACAATGCCCCCGAGCAAGTGGTCAGTAATGAGCGAAGGAAAAAGGAAGATGCTGTGGCCAAAATCAAAACCCTTGAGACAAGTCTAGGTAAACTTTAGTGTCAAGTCAAAGGTTAAATGACGAGCCTTGACTTGACTCTAGAACCGGGTACCAATAAACAGGCTTAGATCTTTGCACTTGAGCTTAAATTTTCGGCCTAGGTCGGCATTGGTTATGTTTCCTTTAAAGGTATATACTCCTTTCATAAACCAGCGATTTGCAAAAATCATATCCTCAACGGAGCCTGCTTCGGTTATTTGAAGCAACACCGGAGTGAAGATATGGCTAAACGCGTTGGTGGCCGTTCGTGCTACCCGGGATGCTATGTTCGGCACACAATAGTGGATAACTTCAAATTTTTTAAAAACCGGATTACTATGAGTGGTCACTTCGGAGGTCTCAAAACATCCGCCCTGATCAATACTTACATCAATAATTATTGACCCCGGTTTCATAGATGCCACCATCTCCTCGGTCACAATACAGAGGTTTCTACCTTTTTCAGCTCGTACTGCGCCAATTACCACATCTGCGGATTTGAGTGATTCAATAAGTGTGGCTGTGTCGATGGTAGAGGTGTAAATCTGATGGCCCAAGGCGTGTTTGATCCGTCGTAACTTGTATACATGATTGTCAAAAACTTGTATCTGAGCTCCCAGTCCCAATGCAGCCCGGGCAGCATATTCCGCTACCGTTCCGGCCCCCAGAATTAAGACTTTGGTTGGCGGTACTCCGGTGATTCCGCCAAGTAATATTCCCTTGCCATTATTTACACTGCTAAGGTATTCGGTAGCGATCGGCATCACCGTACTCCCTGCCACCTCACTCATAGCACGGACTACTGGTAACCCACCGACTTTGTCCTCAATATGTTCAATGGCAATGCCGGTAATTCTTTTTTCGTTTAAAGCCTGTAAATAATCAATGGTCTGATTTCCCATCTGTAAGGCAGAAATCAGAGTTTTTCCAGGAACCAAACTGCCAATCTCCTCTAAAGTTGGTGATTCGATTTTCAGGACTATGTCACAGGTGAATACTTCACCGCGGTCATAACTTATGGTCGCACCTGCTTCACTGTACTCACGGTCACTGAATTTGGCTTTTACCCCAGCATTACTCTCAACGCTCACTTGATGTCCGTTGGCCACCAGCAGCCCAACAGCCTCTGGATTGAGACTTACCCTATTCTCTTGTTCCGACAGCTCTTTGGGTATACCAATGGAAAGAGCGGGGGACCCGTTGGGCACCTTCATCAGTGATTCCTGAGGATAGATACTTTCCTGCTGAGATGGCTTACCTTTTTCAGACTTTGTCATTCCTCTTTACTGTGATTAGCCGGTTCTCCTGGTATTCCCGGATGTTTATAGCTAGATGTCGGTCAGGAAGAAGTGATGAAATATTACCGGGCCATTCTATGAAGCAAATATTCCCTGAATCGAAATATTCGTGACATCCAATGTCCAGTGCTTCGTTAACTTTATTCAACCTGTAGAAGTCAAAATGATAGAAAATCTCATCCTCTGAATTGTGATATTCGTTTACTAATGAATAAGTAGGGCTGGTCACCTGATCTAGTACACCCTTCGCTTCGCAAATTGCCTGAATAAGAGTAGTTTTACCAGCACCCATATCTCCCTGGAAGAGCCACATTGTATGGTCACCGGCCATTTCAATTATTTTTGGAACCAGGTAGCTTAA
>QIEB01000441.1 GCA_003229495.1 Flammeovirgaceae bacterium | reverse complement strand
AAGTACACCCGAATTTGGAAAAGAAAATACTAAGAATTTCTGGTGAGAAGATGGAGTTCAAGGCAAACCAAATCACCTTCAATGACCACCCCTTGGAAGTGAAATCTTGCAAAACACGTGGAAACACCACCCTTCAATTCAGAAGGAAAAGTTTCTCTCTTTCATTAATGGATCCTATTGCTTTGCCGCAGGCACAGGT
This sequence comes from Flammeovirgaceae bacterium, assembly GCA_003229495.1. Lineage (GTDB taxonomy): Bacteria > Bacteroidota > Bacteroidia > Cytophagales > Cyclobacteriaceae > SZUA-3. The sequence continues at coordinate 1,590 of QIEB01000441.1, read as the reverse complement.
TATAAAACTGGCCATTAATAACCTGGCTATGGATGAAAACTACTGGAGGGCCAGATTAAGTTTTTTGCTTATGAAGACTGTTGGGATTTTTCCATTAAGCAACCAGTATACGGAATTAAGGCTAAATGGACAAACCCAAGGCATCTATTTGATGATTCAAAAGCCTGAAGATTATTGTCTTTCACTGGGTATCAATTTACTAGTTAGACGAGCATCCGGAGGACGAATTGAAGTTGAGTATTCCAATGGAATAGAGGCAAAGAAAATTGTAAAGGTTCTCAAAAGCTGCCGGACTTTGAACAAAACTCTTGAAGGGACACAACTCTCCGATTCACTAAATCAGATTATTAATTTGGAACAATACTACCAATGGTTGGCTTTCAACTACCTGATTAGCAATGGTGACTACTACGACGAATTATTTCTTTTTTTGGACCCTGAAACCAACAAGTTTGGTATAATCCCCTGGGATTATGATGATGTTTTTGCGACTCAACCTCATGAAGGATTGGAAAAGAGAAATCATGCACTAGGAGATCGATTGATTTATTCCAGTGAAGCATCACTTGACCGGGCAATCGGCAAAGACGATTACTTGTATTCGAATTATCTCAAAACATTTCTTGATGTTGTTAACATTCTTTCACCAGAAGTATTGAAAGAAGCATTTGAGCAAATCTACCAGGAACTATATCCATTTTTTATGGAACCGCCTATCATTGCTCAATCTAAATATGATCAATCAGGGCTGACCAACATCAATAGGCTGCAAGATGACTTGAACAATCATTATCAATTCATCATTCGACGCCAATCAACAGTAAAAACTACCATTGCTTTAGATCTCCAGCTGATTACTCAATGATATTTAAGGTACCAGGGATGAGGGATGAGGGACGAGGGATGAGGGATGAGGGACGAGGGACGAGGGACGAAGGAGCCAAGGAGGAGGGTGTTAGGGACGAGGGTGTTAGGGACGAGGGTGTTAGGGACGAGCTCAGCTCAACCCAAAAAACTCATCACTCATAATTCATAACTAAAGGTTGCTATACCATTCTGCATACTCAAGCATCTGCTGGGAAAAATCATCAGGGTATTCCACCCGTACATCCACAATTTCATCATTGACAATAACGGGTAGTAATCTGGGGTTAATGAAGCCACCATAAGCAGCTCCCCCAAGAGTAGCCACCCGGTCCAAAACCTCCTGATGTAATTCGGAATCAACTTGTACCGCATAATCTTCGAACAGCGCTTTGACAGCTTCAAAATCGCCTTGTGATTTAATGCGCTGAACTTCTTTCAGCAACTGACCAAAAAGGTCTCTTAGTTTTATGTAATCATTTATTTTGAAGTAGGTCTTACCGTCCTGCAACACTTTTTCTATCACATTGTCTTTCTTACCATGTTCATAAGCCCAGCGGGCTACCATGGCCCGGTTGCGCATATGCGATTCCTCTATAACCTCCCCTATCTGTAAACGTCGTAACTGATAGATAATGCCGTTGGTAATATAGGTATCATATTCTGTTTTGCCGACCTCGTCAGAGGGTACCAGTTCCAATTCCACCATCTTGGGGTCCAAGATGT
>QIEB01000522.1 GCA_003229495.1 Flammeovirgaceae bacterium | reverse complement strand
TTTTTCCAGCGCATGATTCCGGTGGGAAGCACCAAACCATGGTAAAAAACCTGACTCTTATCTATAGTGCCATCGCCATCTTCATCAGACAACAGCTTCACCCGTCCACCGCCTTGTACATCCAACGGATAACCAGGCATTTCAACTACATAAAAACGACCGTATTCATCAATCTCCATGGCAATGGGATCTGATACATAGGGTTCTGAAGCAATTAATTCAATTTGGAAGCCATTTTCGATTTGAAATGAGTTGATGATTTCAGCTGATGACGGCCCTGATTCCTGTTGACAACTTGCCAAGGCCAGCAGACCAAAAGGCCAAAAGAATTTATTACATAGGAATATCATTAACTATTTCATTAAGAAATGAAAACAAGCATATATTATAATGGTAATAAGTACACCTAATATACTGTTTTGAACACTATAAAAGATTGTTCTGGTATAAATGACAGATCTCACTGGTTAATTGAGATAAAACTTTTAAACTTGATGTTTGAAAATAGTTACTGGAATGTATCGAGGTATAATAAGCAGGAAACTTCCCACATTAATTTTGGTTTTATCGATAAACCTCGCAAGTGTATGGGCCCAGGACCATAAGCCTTTATTTAGTTTAATGGAGGGCAAAAGTACCGGTATCACCTTTGAGAATACCATAGTAGACACCCGGGAGCATAATATTTTAATCTATTCCAACTTTTACGGAGGCGCTGGCGTAGGAGTTGGTGATTTTGATAACGATGGACTTCAGGATATTTTTTTTGCCGGCAACCTGGTGGATGACCAGCTGTACCGCAACCTGGGGAATATGAAATTTGAAGAGGTCACTGAAAAGGCCGGCATCAACGAGCATGACGGATGGTCTTCAGGGGTAATTATTGCAGATGTAAATAATGACGGCTGGCTGGATATTTATGTCACCAGGGAATTATATGACGATCAACCAGAACGTCGAAGGAACAAGCTTTACATTAATAATGGCTCCTCCGGCGCCAACAAATTCACCACTTTTACCCAAAGCGCCGAAATATATGGCCTGGCTGACCATGGAAGATCACGCCACGCCACCTTCCTTGATTATGATAATGACGGCGATCTTGACCTATTTGTTTTGAACCAACCTCCAAACCCTGGCAACTTCTCTGAATTATACGGCACAAAACCAGCGCCCGAATACGCCCCAAAACTGTATCGTAACAATGGAAAGCAAAACTTTACCGATATAACAAGTGAAGCAGGTGTGGGAAAAGCCGGATACTCCAACAGCGTAACCGCCAGTGATCTTAATGGTGATGGATGGACTGACCTTTATGTGGCCAATGATTTCGAGTCGCCCGATTTTTTTTATATGAATAGAGGCGATGGCACTTTTAGTAACCATCTGGAAAGCTCAATGAGACATATCTCCTATTTTAGTATGGGTGTGGATGCATCCGATATTAACAACGATGGCCGGTTGGACCTGATGGTATTGGATATGGTAGCAGAGGACAACTACAGAATAAAGGCCAACATGAGCGGCATGAATCCGGATAGTTTCTGGAAAGTTGTAGATGATGGGGGGCATTATCAATATATGTTTAATACCCTTCAATTAAACCAAGGCACAGTTCAAAAACAGCCGGTATTCAGCGATATCGCGCAACTGGCCAAAGTCTCTAGTACTGATTGGAGCTGGTCCAATCTAATTGCTGATTTCGACAACGATGGACTGAAAGATATTCATGTGACCAATGGTATGTTACGGGATATCAGAAATACTGATGCCGATAAAAAGTTTTCCA
>QIEB01000039.1 GCA_003229495.1 Flammeovirgaceae bacterium | reverse complement strand
TGCTGCGGTTAATATTTCCAGCCACAATCACTTTCCTGGCTTCTTCCGGTAAATCCAGGCGAAGGTCCGCCTTCCTGGCTTCCTGGTCCGGTCCATGACAGGCATAGCATCGGTCAGAAAGTATGGGACGGACATGAAAATTGAAATCAATTTCCTCCGGCAGGTTATTATAAGCTTCCGCAACCTGGTCGGGCATTTCAATGGAGCAGGAACTAAGTAGAAACGAAAAAACCAGATATAAGTAGTATGGTTTCATTTTACAAATTACAATTTAGCACACCGGGCATTGAACGTCGAATGTCGAACGCCGAACACCGAATGAATATCGAATGTCGAACACTGAATGTCGAATGTTTTTTTTATTCCAAAACCAGGGAAACACAACGTTTCCAAAAAGCGCCGTATTGCTCCCAATAAACAAAGTTACAGGCCCAATGGGGAGCCGGATCCGAGGTATAAGCCAGGACATTCCCATTTCCGACCCTGCGGGTAATCAAAGCAGGATCATTGGTTTCTTCAAACTTCATCAGCACCTTTCCTTCCTTGATAATGCGGGTCTGGTTGTAGCCCATAATGGGTGGGCAATCGGATAGATCAATATCCTGAAATGCACTTCTCCCTGCTTCTGTAAGTTTAAATTTGAAGCCTTCCGTGCTTTCTATCAGATCTTCAATGTCCAAACATTGCACCGGCAATATTTCCCTTAATCTAGTACGCCCCCATCCTCCTTTACCCAGTTCACCGTTGAAAGAATACCACCCACCAAGGAACATGAAATGCGTGCCATTATGGGCGGCTTCCACTGTCAACCGGATACGGTCAGGAAAAGTTAGCACTTCAGAGCCAAACTTTTGCCGGTCAAAAAAAGAGGGGGCCAGTTGAAACAACTTGGAGTCTACATCACTGTAGACTATGATGTCATATTCTTCCAGAATCCGCTCATAATCCCCGGGTCCCAGTTTATTATAAAAATCCCAGGCCGATACCGAATTCACCTCATGCTCACCATTTTTTTCTAAGGCTTCTTTCAACCACTTTCCGTAGTTAAAAATATCCAGTCCTTTAGCAGAGTAATGAAATGGGGTTTCCGCAAAAACAGGACCAGTCAGCACCGCCCAATCACCTACGTAGTATATTTTGGCCATCTTTTTCGTTAAATCATAAATAACAAAACCCAACTAAGCTCCACGCCTCAAATCTCAAATGACAAGCACTCAGCTCATGTCTGCATCCTGAAGCAATTTATACTTATAACCAATCATTTATAATTTATAACTGCTCTTAATACGTCGCCCTGCCGCCAGATAAATCAAAAATTGCCGCGGTATTGAAACTGGCTTCTTCAGAAACTATCCAGCAAGAAAGCGCTGCTGTTTCTGCTACAGTACCCAACCGTTTCATCGGTATTTTGTCAGCCATATATTTTAACACCTTTGGGTCCGTGTCCTGGTTCATTTCGGTAGCTATCACTGCCGGTGCCAGGCCGTTGACGGTAATGCCAGTTTCTGCAAATTCCTTTCCCACTCCTTTTACCAGGCCAATCAGTCCGGATTTGCTTGCCGCATAACCAACCATGTTTGGATTGCCTTCTTTGCCCCCAATACTGGCCAGGTGCAGTATCCTGCCATAATTCCTTTTTAGCATATTTACAATGGTGTGTTTAGTAATAAGAAAAGCACCCTGAAGGTTTACTTTCAAAATTTTCTCGAACTCATCAACAGGGTAATCCAGAATTGAAACTCCAGTGGGTCCCACTATACCTACGCAATTCACCAGGATGTCAAGTCGTTGGCTCTTGTTAAATATCTCAT
>QIEB01000041.1 GCA_003229495.1 Flammeovirgaceae bacterium | reverse complement strand
CAGATGCATAATCACCAGCTGATTCAGGGGTAAAAGCCCCCAGAAAAACCGAGCCTGCATTGATCACACGATCCGCCCAATAATGTGGGTTATGCACGTTTATGATCAAATGCTCGGGGGCGTAGGTATTCAAAAAGGTCATGGCTTCTTCAAGTTCTCCAAAGACCAACAATTTACTCTGCAGTAATGCTTGTTTAGCAATGTCTTTTCTGGGGAGGGTTTTGAGTTGACCATCCAATGCTTCTGTGACCCGGATAATCAAGTCTGGTGAGTCTGTAGCCAATATCACCTGGCTATCAGGGCCATGCTCCGCTTGTGATAGCAGATCTGCAGCAATAAACTCTGGATTAGCCCGATCATCTGCCAGTATAGCTACTTCAGAAGGTCCTGCTGGGAAATCTATGGATACACTATCTCCATTGACCAATTTTTTTGCCATGGTCACGTATTGGTTTCCAGGTCCCACTATCTTGTAAACCTTGGGGATCGTTTCCGTTCCAAATGCCATAGCAGCAATAGCCTGGGCCCCTCCAACTGCATACAATTCTGTGATTTTTAGTAACTGTGCGGTATACAATAAAGCTGGATGAATGCTCCCGTCCGCTTGAGGTGGAGTACATATTATAATCTGATTGCAGCCAGCTAAACGTGCCGGAACTGCCAACATCAATAAAGTTGAGAACAAAGGAGCTGATCCACCTGGTATGTACATCCCAACCTTTTCTATGGGGGTGGATTTCCGGCAACACTTAACTCCAGGCATGGTTTCAGTCCAGGTGGTTTTTTCTTTTTGGCTTCGGTGAAATGTCTGAATATTCTGGTATGCAGTTTTAATGGCTTGTTTAAGATCGACAGAAATTTGTGGTTCCTCTACAGGTACTGGAAACTTCAATTGCAAGCTGCGAATACCATCAAATTCCTCGGTGTAGTCAATAAGTGCCTGGTCGCCCTGTTGTCGTACTCCATTTATTATTTTTTGTACTATAGGCTCCAGGTCTGTCTGAATTTCCATGGGCCTGTTGGTTATCAAATTCCACGAATCTCGTGGGGGATTGTTAATTACTTGCATATCTAAAGCACCATTTTTTCAATTGGAATAACCAAAATGCCTTCCGCTCCCACTTCCCTAAGGTTCTCTATCACTTCCCAGAAATCATCTTCCTTAACCACTGAATGCAACGAACTCCACCCTTCCTGGGCCAAAGGCACCACCGTAGGACTACGCATACCAGGCAGTAGTTCAATAATTTTTGAGATGGCCTCATTTGGGACATTTAGTAATATGTATTTGTTGCTGTTGGCAGCCTGCACTGCGTTTATACGAAAGAGCAACTGGTCTAATATCTTAAGCTGGTGGCCAGTGAGATCAGGGCGGGCCACCAAAACTGCCTCAGACCGCAAGATGATATCAACTTCCAACAAGCCGTTACCCAACAGTGTGCTTCCTGTGCTTACAATATCACAAACCGCTTCTGCCAGTCCGATACTGGGAGCTATCTCTACGCTGCCGGAGATTTCATGAATGTCCGCTGAAACTCCATTCTTATTAAGAAACGATGACAAAATCTTAGGGTAAGAGGTCGCAATACTGCGGCCCTGTAAACTTTGAACGTTTTTATAATTGAATTCCTTAGGAACAGCAATGGAAAGACGGCATTTAGAGAACCCCAGTTTCTTAACTACTTTCAGACTATCTGTTTTTTCCAACAGCACATTTTCACCCACGATACCAACCCACGATACCAACATCAGCCACTTGATCTGCAACGTAGCCGGGGATATCATCATCTCTTAAGTAAAGGAATTCAACGGGAAAATTAAAAGCCTGGGCTTTCAGTCTGGCGATTCGTGTAGGAAAGGTGATCCCACACTCTTTTATAAGTTTTAAAGAAGAATCACTGAGTCTTCCAGATTTCTGGACAGCCAGTTTTAAAGTATTCACGATGATTTGATTAAAGGTCTTGGAGAAATTTTAAATATCTATAAATATGTTCACCTAACAGCAATGATGAAAATGGTGGTCCCATAGATGAGGCTTTGAAAAAGCTGATGCTGCGCTATAAGTTGGTAATATAGACATTTCACTACAAGTATATAACAATTTAATTCTTCAGAAAAGGATATCTATATTTAATAGTTAAATGCCCATAAACGTAATTTCATGCACGCTTCAGGTTTAGAAAATCGCTCTCTTGTGGTTAAAAGACTGGCACAGAAAGCGGGCTTTGATTTTTGTGGAATTTCCAAAGCTGAATTTCTAGAAGAACACGCCGCTCCCATTGAGCAATGGCTAAGGTCCGGGAAGCAGGGGAAAATGAGTTATATGGAGCGGTACTTGGATAAAAGACTGGACCCCACCCTTTTGGTTCCCAACGCAAAGTCGGTCATCACTCTTTTGTATAATCACTATCCACCCAAAGAGTTGCCAAAAGATCATAATTTTCATATTGCCAAATATGCATATGGCCAGGACTATCATCATGTAATAAAAAGCAAGATGCGTACCTTATTGGAAAAAATGAAGGCTGCACTGGGTGATATTCAAGGGAGGGCATTTGTCGACTCGGCTCCGGTAATGGAGAGAGCCTGGGCTCAACGTAGCGGGGTAGGCTGGATCGGGAAAAACAGCTTACTACTCACAAAGGGTGGGGGTAGCTTCTTTTTTATCGCCGAACTCATTACTG
>QIEB01000440.1 GCA_003229495.1 Flammeovirgaceae bacterium | reverse complement strand
TTTTAACAATAGTATAATCCCTCTGGTTTTTCTGGTAGTATATATTATCAGTGTCATCAGGTTTCAGGTGGACAACGAGTTCTCAACAACCCTCCAAATTGTGAGTCAGATTACGGGGTTATTGGGAGGCTGTCTGGCCATGATCGTCTTCCTTATGACCTACTTTCGATTAACCAACCAGGACATCTTTAAGCTTATCACGGTTAATGTAGACAAACAACTACGCCGGGCACCCATTTCCAGGGCAAATGTGCTGCAGCGTTTGGATATTGCCAGGAAAAAGAGTATCCGGGTAGATAATTACCTGGATATAGGATTTCATATTAGAAAAGTGAACCCCGATCACGGTTATGACAAAGAGGCCATACTTAAAGTTTTCGATCAGAACCATTTGAATCTGGTGTTAATTGAATTTGTGATCTTCATTATAATCCTGATTCTCGGCATCTTTAGGGAATACCAGGTTTTTCAGATTCCTGCTGCCGGCAGCGTGGTACTGATTTTTACATTCTTCACAATGTTTACCGGAGCCATCACTTACTGGTTTAGAGGTTGGTCAGTTACCGCGGTAATATTGCTACTGATCCTACTGAATATTCTTGTTAAATATGACCTGATTACCAGTGAGTACCAAGCTTACGGCCTTGACTATGAAACTGAAAGAGCTGAATACTCTCTTCACCGACTAAAGGATTTGAGTGGAACCGCAAACAGAAGGGAAGATAAACTTTTTACCTTGGGCATTTTAGAGAATTGGCGTTTAAAATTTGATAGTGCTGATCATCCGAAAATGGTGATCATTACCGCCAGTGGCGGCGGGCAAAGGGCGGCACTTTGGTCTATGAAAACACTTCAGGCTACCGATAGCGCCACCAACGGCAAACTATTTAAACAGGCCGCTCTTATTACGGGATCGTCTGGGGGAGTAATAGGAGCTAGTTATTACCGGGAACTTGCACTTCAAAATAGTCTGGGACAGCACCTGGACCTGAATAACCCCAAATACCTGGAAAATATATCCAAAGACAATCTTAACCCAATTATTTTCAGCCTGTTGGTAAGTGACCTGTTTATCCGTTACCAGAGTTTTCAATACGGCGGGTTCCAGTACAAAAAAGACCGCGGTTATGCATTTGAACAACAGCTGAACAAGAATACTGGCTTTGTACTGGAAAAACCTCTTTCTGCATACGCCCAACCAGAGCAGGAAGCGACTATCCCAATGCTGCTGATCGCACCTACAGTTATCAATGATGGCCGTAAACTGTTTATAAGTCCACATTCTATCAGTTACATGACGTCCAGCAGTGTCTATAGTAAGGATACCTTGAATCCTGATATCAAAGGAATTGACTTTCAACGCTTCTTTAAAGCTCAACAAGCCAATAACCTTAGATTCTTAAGCGCACTACGGCTGGGGGCCTCATTTCCCTATATTACACCGAGTGTGCGATTGCCAAGTGATCCGCCCATGGAAATTATGGATTCAGGGATCTCGGACAACTTCGGAATCTCCGATGCTTTACATTTTCTGTATGTATTTAAGGACTGGATTGCCGAGAACACCAGCGGCGTGGTGATTGTTGCCATAAGGGACAGTGAAGACGATGAACCTATTGAAAAAAACTACGGGCACTCATTATTCCAAAAAATCGTCACCCCAATCAGCAGCGTTTACAATAACCTGGGCAATATGCAGGACATAAATAATGACAACTTATTAGATCAAGCTCAAAGCTGGTTCGCAAATGATATTTACTATATTGAATTCGAATATGTAACCAGAAGTATTTTCCAGCACACGGAAGCAGAAA
>QIEB01000643.1 GCA_003229495.1 Flammeovirgaceae bacterium | reverse complement strand
TGTTGTAGGTGGCGCAATTTCTGCACCCCGAGATGTTGCCCTCGTTATCCCAGGAGTAGGTGACGTTTGCAGTCTCATTGACAGTGAAGTTGAGGTCGGGTTGGGTATTTGTTATCGTAGCATTTGGAGGCGAGTTTATTGTTACTGTCGGGAGAGTTGTGTCCCCTTCAAACCTTAAATCTGTGTTAGAAGTTATTGTTTTGTTAATCCATACAACCATGTTATCTGTTGTCGAGTTGTAAGCAGAGAGGTAATCGATGCCATTTGTCCACTCAGTGGTTCCGTTCTTAACAGTCAAATCGCTCGTTACCCAATTTTTAAACTCAAAAACAGGAAAAGGTCTATAGTAACTGCCAACATCAAATGTGAAAGTTACGTTATTGGGCGTAGTAGCGGTTGTTTGGTACGAGCCGGTTGTTCTATTGAAAGTTATAGGAGTGGAATTTCCAGTTACAGAGGTGTAGTTAGCAGGATAACGAGTATCATTTATATATATCCAACCGGTGGTTTCCATATTGTTTTGATTGAGAATAACCTGGAAATAATGGGTGTAGTCGCCAGCAACTGGGTCACTGCTGTTATACAATACCCAGTAGCCACTTTGACCATACGATAGGAATGTGTCTTCATCGAATCCCCACCACTTATCTCCACCCTTCCATATCCAAAGGAGGTCTCTAGAGTTTCCTGCTGTATCATTCCCATACTGGTAAATAAGGTCATCAGCCAGACCTCCACCAGGATCATAAAATAGACCATCTACGACATTACCATATATTCTGAGACCATTGACATCTGTTGCAATAGTGGCTGTGACGTGTTCAATGCTAGTTATATAAACCCGGCCATCTGGATAATAGTAGTAGTATATATCACTAGTTATACCACTCAGAACAACATGTGTAAGGGTTTCATAATTTCTGCCCTCCATCTTTAAAACAACCCTTGCAGGAAAGTCCTCAACTATTGTTCCAGACAAATCACCTTCATATATAGGATAATAGTCAGTTCCTCCGACAAATATCGCAGGATAAAGAATTACATCTATGAGGTTTGTGGTGCTTGTGGTATCATTGTAGAATTCACGGGTATGAAGTCCGTAAGTTTCGTAGTGCACCGTTCTAAAAACGCCTGTTGAGTTCACTTCAATTGTTGTTCCTAAATCGCTAACTGCTAATGTGCTGCCAAACCCCAATTCAATCATTTCATTTCTTTTCCAGCCATTTGGAAACTCTACCAGAAATGAACCAGAATCTTGAGTCGTGTCAAAAGTGCCACCAAGAAGAACTTTTGATGTTGGTGCTTTTTTTGGCATTTTATCAATTCTTTTTATATCGCTCATTATTTGTCCTAGAGGTGTGTCTGGAAAATACTTATCTTTCAAGTTTTTGGCACAATCAGCAAACTTTGGCTCTGGTGCATTAAAACATGCAGTGAAATCTTGTTTCGGTGATTTTCCAGAAATAGGATCGTCAACCCATTTCCAATTAACCTGCCAACTGGTTTCGTTAATTTCGGTGAAACTGAAGTCTATGTACTCAGTGAAATAGTCTTTCTTTGTGATTCTCCATATTCGCTCGGTTCCTCGCGATAATCCCATGTTGTTATGCGCATACTCAACATCATCTCCAAATCTAAACTCTAAGGTATGTTCTCCAGCGATTAAAACTTTACTAAGTTCATAGGAAGTTTCATTGCAAGTATAATTTTCAACAAAATGCTAAAACATTGTCTCCGCATCTCAACTCCAAAAATTCCAGATCTCTATTAAACTTAGTTCCATCAACAGCGGTTATCGTTAAGTTGGCACTTCCTCTTGTATTAAACATGACTGTCCTGTTTTTGCCGATGGTTGGATAGCTCTGAACATTAATAATCGTCAAATGAGCAGGTGATTCATCGTCCTCGACTGCTGCCGATTCCACCATCGCGTCTCCCTGGCGAACCTTCACGGAATCGACTGATGCATTGGTGATTTGTGGTTTGGATAGCTCTAAAGTCGTACCAATGCTGGAAATGCTGACCAAGACCAGAACCAATAGAACTCCTATGATGCCAATATTTTTTCCGTTCATCTTAATCGTCACCTATCGGTTGTAATAGTTGGCATAAAGTTGGCATAAGGTTGGCATTATGGAAATTCATAAAAAAAACACCTCTCTTGAGTACCCTTTTTAATAATAACCGTCTTTTTCATTAAATCATTCAAGTCTTTCCTTAAAGTCTCCCTCGTCACTTCAGGACACAGAGTTTGATACACTCTATTTGTAATTTTGTCATGCCTTTTGATGTGCTCAATCGCTTTAATTTGCCGTTCATTTAATCCAAGTTCTTCCAGTCCTTCTGAATAGATTAGGATTCAATGCATCACTCATGTTAGAATCTTAATTAAAGGAACATATATAAAAAATCTCGCTTTGTTAAATTTTTGATGGATTATTTATTTACGGTCCCTTTCTTCTTAATCCCCTTTTAGTCTTTCCCCTTATCCTTGATTTTGGGAAAGGAAATTTGAATATTTATAAGTCACAGGTCAACAAACTCAAACTTTTGCTTGCCGTCAATCTTCACCCTTACAAAACCCCTGTGAAGCGGACCGGTGTTTATAACGACCGTATCCCCTACCCTATCATGGCCTCTCGCTTCGTGTATGTGTCCGCAGATGACCAGATCTGGCCGGTGACTCTCGATGAACTTTCTAACACTCCTGCTTCCCACGTTGAGCCCGGAACCGGTCATGTCGACTTTTGTACCGTAAGGCGGGGCGTGTGAGACCATCACCTTCTTTTCTCTGTCTTCAATCAACTCATACCCGGCATTCAGAA
>QIEB01000527.1 GCA_003229495.1 Flammeovirgaceae bacterium | reverse complement strand
AAAATTAAGCCAGGCCAAACCCTTATCATAGGATAAGGGAGCACGGGATCAGTTGAATAATTGAACATTTGAGCATTAGAACATTTGATTCGTTAATTTGCAGGTAGTGCTTGTTCCATTGTTCTAGTGTTCCCACATAGGTGTAATTCCAGAATGAAAGCCCTTTTTTCTATTGTTCTTCCGTGTTTGCTCTTTATAGGATGTTCTTCAATCCTTGACGACAAGTCTTTGCTGCCACATGCTACAGGGGAGTCAGGAGAGATCATTTTGGTCATGGATTCTACTAAGTGGGCTGGGGCGCTTGGAGATGAAATCAGAAATATTTTTAGGGCTCCTTTCCCGGGATTGATTCAAGATGAGCCGGTATTTAATCTGGTATATGTGGACCCTGACAAATTCAATAGCGTACTAAGAAATTCCAAGAATCTGGTTTTTGTTAGTACTCTGGAGGGAAACAGCCGAGGTGATTTTATTTTGTACAATTACTTTACCAAAGAATCACTGGAAACAATCAGGGCAGACTCCAATATCTATGTTTCGAAGCAAAATGATTTGTTTGCCCGCGGACAGGCGGTAATGCACTTATTCCAGCGTAATAGCGATCTACTGATAAGTCATATCACCGCTAACCGGGACAAAATTCAGCGTTATTTCGTCGATGTAGAAAAGGCCCGTTTCCGAAAAGCTTTGTATAAAGCCCCGCGAGAAAAGGGAATTGAAAGTCAACTGCTTCGGAATCACCAGTGTTTCATACAAGTGCCTTATGGCTATGAGATTGCCTTAGAAACTGATCACAGTATGTGGATCAGATTGATGGACAACAAAGTGGATAAGAACCTGTTCATCACCTATAAAGACTATACAGAAGCTCAGGCCTTCCACAGAAAGAACATCATAGCATTTCGAGACCGGGCATGGAAAGAATTTCTCTTGGGAAACGACAGCCTGTCATACATGGTTACTGAACCCCTGGTACCTATAGATTCCATCAGTTTGAACCTGAGAAACAAATTTACGGTTGAAGTAAGGGGAGCCTGGAAGTTGAAAAACAACTCCATGGGAGGTTCGTTTTTAGGTTATGTTTTTGTAGACGAAGCATTGGGCCGGCTGTATTATGTAGAAGGGTTTGTTTATTCCCCGGGTAAGAAAAAAAGAAATACCCTTCGGGAATTAGAGACCATACTGTGGACTTTTCAAACTCAAACTGAGCATTCCTCTTAGACATTGGTACCACTGGTCTTAGGGTATCCGGAGACCAGTTTAAAGTAGTGTTTCCATTCAGCTGCCGACCGACAAATGTGGCCGCCATTATTAGGAATAATCCCAATTAAAAACTTAAATTGCCCTTCTCCAATAAGCCCGTAATTATGAGTATAAAGATCAGGAAAAAGGACGCACTGGACTACCACGAGCAAGGTCAACCAGGAAAAATCGAAGTAGTACCAACAAAAATGTTAAGCACTCAATTGGACCTTGCCCTGGCCTATTCACCAGGGGTGGCTGAACCCTGCCTGGAGATTGCTGATCATCCCCAGGATGTGTACCGATATACTTCAAAGGGAAATCTTGTGGGGGTTATATCTAACGGAACTGCGGTACTGGGACTTGGCAATATTGGGGCTAGTGCCTCAAAACCAGTAATGGAAGGTAAAGGTGTGCTGTTCAAAAAGTTTGCAGGAATCGATGTTTTTGATATTGAAATTGATGAGGAAGACCCTGAGCAATTTATAAAGATCGTCAAATCACTTGAACCTACTTTTGGCGGAATTAACCTTGAAGACATCAAAGCACCAGAAAGTTTTCAGATTGAAGAGGCACTAAAAGAACAAATGCA
>QIEB01000340.1 GCA_003229495.1 Flammeovirgaceae bacterium | reverse complement strand
ACCATGAAAGTAAAAAAGGAATATGCCAATAGTGTATCAAACCGTCGTAGGATCTTTTTGGAGCTTACGTAGCAATAATTAGTACCAGGGGCTATGCGATTATTATTACTGATAATTCCTTTACTATTAATCCCGGGTTATCTGCATGCACAAAATATTGATATCCTTTTAAAAGGTGGACATGTTATTGACCCCAAAAATGGCATAAACACCCCAATGGATGTAGCCATAAAAGACGGCATCATCCATAGTGTAGCCGCTGATATTCCTGAAAATCAAAGTAAGAAGGTTATTGATGCCAGAGGGCTGTATATAACCCCCGGTCTGATTGATATGCATGCCCATGTGTTTCAAGGCACTGACGTGGACTCTTATATTGCCAATGCCCCGGGAAGTCTATCGCCCGATGGGTTTACTTTCCGGGCCGGAGTCACTACCGTGGTGGATGCCGGCTCCTCAGGCTGGAGGACCTTCAGAAAGTTTAAACATCAAACCATCGACCAGGCGCAAACCCGGGTGCTGGCATTTATCAGCATCGTGGGCAGTGGCATGTATGGCCGGTTGGAAGCCCAAAATGTCAATGACATGGATGCTGTTTTAACTGCATTTATGATAAACACCTATCCAGATATTATTATTGGGGTTAAGGCACATCATTACCGGGGTGAGGATTTCATACCTGAGGAAAGGGCGGTAGAGGCAGGAACCATCGCCAAGGTTCCGGTAATGGTTGATTTCGGAGAACATGACCCTATGCGGTCGATTAAAACATTGTTCCTTGAAAAACTGCGCCCAGGAGATATTTTCACCCATACTTATTCTTATACTAAAAATAGGGAAACTGTGGTTGACGATGACGGAAAAGTAAAACCTTTCATTTTTGAGGCACAGAAGCGGGGGATTATTTTTGACGTTGGTCATGGCGGGGGGAGTTTTATATGGCACCAGGCATTGCCGTCCATTGAACAGGGGTTTTTGCCAGATGTTATTAGTACAGACCTCCACTATTGGAGTATGAATGACGGATTGAAAGATTTTGCCAACTTACTTTCGAAATTTTTATGCCTGGGCATGTCCATGGAGGACATTATACTTCGCGCCACCTGGAATCCAGCCCAGGTAATTCAGCGTACCGACCTGGGCCATCTTACTGCTGGAGCCAAGGCTGACATTGCTGTGCTTAGTTTGTCTGAAGGCAATTTTGGCTACATTGATTCCAGGGGAAGAAAAATGGCCGGCACTATGAAAATAGCCGCAGAACTGACTATTATGGGAGGAAAGATTATGTGGGACCTGAATGGTATTTCTGTTCCTTCCTGGAATTCCAAACCTTTAAAATACTGATGACAGAATTTTTACGATACACACTGATTGTCCTGTTGCTCCACACTGCCGTACAGGCCCAGCAATATGAACTAATCATTAAGGGTGGGCGATTGATTGACCCCAGGAATCAAATTGATGAAATCATGGATGTGGCGGTTGACGATGGCGTCATCCAAAAAGTAGCCAAGGACATCTCCACTACTGAAGGCAAGACCATCGTTGACGCTCAGGGCCTAATTGTTACCCCAGGTCTGATCGATATCCACACCCATGTGTTTGTAGGGGAGAAGGAAAATACCTTTGCCAGCGGTTTTTCCAGTGTAAGTCCGGATGACTTTACTTTAAAGGCTGGCATTACCACCGTAGTAGATGCGGGCACTTCCGGTTGGCGGTCTTTCCCTAAATTTAAAGAAGAAGTAATTGATCGTTCCAAAACACGGGTGCTGGTGTTTCTCAACATTACCGGCGCCGGCATGATCGGGTCACCGGATGAAGAAAATTTGGAGGA
>QIEB01000449.1 GCA_003229495.1 Flammeovirgaceae bacterium | reverse complement strand
CTGCCTAACAAACAGTTACTCCATTTTTATCAGACCAATCACAGGAAAAGTATATAAACCCCTACACAATACAGTTGTCTAATAAATATAATACCAAGTTTTAAGCAGAAAAAACATTTTTAAACTCAAAAATCAACCGAGTCCTGTACGGAAATCAAACTTGGGGTCAATCTATAATATTCATGCTGCCAAATAAAATTTGGTTTGACTCCAAAATCTCTTTTTAAACGAATTTCCCTATGTAGGGAAGTTCGTTAAAAAGGAAAAAGGTCAATTCCTGACGGTTCAAGCAGAAACTAGCGGATATTATGTGAGTAAAACACCTCCATATTGGCCAATAATGGCTAAATTCAGGGTATTAAATATTGCACATAATTGATTATGAATTACGATCTACAAAATAATCTTCTGCAACTACCCTTCACACCGGCTCATGAGTATACCCAAAAGGCATATGCACGTTTTCTGGAAAGCAAAATGGGGAAGTTGTTTCAAGCCATTCCATGGGCAGAAGTTGCGTCAGCAGTCAGTTCAAATGCTGAAACCAGAGGTAGGAAACCTACTTTTGATACCCGGGGCAAATTGGCCCTGATGTTTTTGAAACATTATTTGGCTATCACAGATGAACAGCTAATGGAGCGGATGGCCTCCGATTACTTTGTACAATTCTTTTGTGGGGTTTATTTCAGGGCAGAAGATAAATTGCCCAATTTCAAAATCATTAGTGATATTCGGGTAGAATTGGGCAATACCCTTGATATGGAAAGTTTTCAAATGGCCATGGCTAGGGAATGGAAGCCTTTTATGAAAGATATTGAGGAATTTTTGACTGATGCCACCTGTTACCAAACAGACATGCGCTACCCGACTGATACAAAATTGTTGTGGGAGAGCTGTCAATGGGTAAAAAAACAAATGACGGGCATCTGCAAAAAGTACCATTTAAAACAGCCCAGGAATAAATACAATGAACAAAGTATCAAGCAGATGGACTATCAACGCCGTAAAAAGCCCGGTCACAAAAGGACCCAGGCCCGGATAAAGTCCCTGCTTTACCTGCTCGCCAAAATGAAATCCCAACTAGAGATACTCTTTGAGAATGTGCCAATCGAAGATGTGAAAATTTTATCCAGCTATTTCTCCCGTACCAGTACGGTAACAAAAGTCCTTGAGCAGCAAACCCATAAATATGAAACAGGAGAGCATCCCAAAGAGAGGATAGTAAGCCTGGACAAAGATTATATCCGTCCAATTGTCCGGGGCAAGGAGAATAAAAGGGTAGAATTTGGTGCCAAGGTCAATATGGTCCAAATAGATGGCATTAATTTCATTGAACACTTCAGTTATGATGCCTTTCACGAAGGCAACAGGCTTCAATCCTGCATTGAGCTACATAGCCAATTAATGGGAGTGCCCTGCAAACGGCTGGCAGGGGATAAGATATATGCCACCAACGCCAACCGGACCATCTGCGGTGAAAAAGAAATTAAAACTTCCTTTATCCCAAAAGGGCCAATGGCAAAAGATGAAGAAGGGCGAAAAGAAGCCCGTAAAGAACTGGCCCGGAAAAGGGCCACTAAAATGGAAGGTAGCTTTGGTACCGAAAAACGATGCTATGGGCTGGAAAGGATCAGGGCACGCACGAAAAAAACAGAAAAATTCTGGATACTTTTTGGCGTACACACTGCAAATGCCGTCCGGATGATCCAAAAAATGGAAGACTACAAGGAAATCCCCATTCCACTAGCTGCCTAACAAACAGTTACTCCATTTTTATCAGACCAATCACAGGAAAAGTATATAAACCCCTACACAATACAGTTGTCTAATAAATATAA
>QIEB01000231.1 GCA_003229495.1 Flammeovirgaceae bacterium | reverse complement strand
GAAAAATGGGGCATTAAGGGAATAAAGGTAGACTTTATGCAGAGGGATGATCAATGGATGGTGCAATTTTATGAAAAGATTGCCCGGGCGGCGGCGGAACATAAAATGTTGGTGGATTTTCACGGATCCTACAAGCCTTCCGGGCTTAGGCGTGCATATCCCAATGTGATTAGCAGGGAAGGCGTCCGCGGATTGGAGCAACATAAGTGGGAAGGACAATCTGCGAATCCCGAAAATGATCTGATCATACCATTTACCCGTATGCTTGCCGGTCCTATGGACTATACCCCGGGAGCTATGCGAAACGCCCAAAGACCAAATTATCGGGCCATTTTCAACCGACCAATGTCCCTGGGCACCCGCTGTCACCAACTAGCCATGTATGTAGTTTATGAAAGCCCCTTACAGATGCTGGCCGATACCCCCAGTCATTATCTGGAGGAAGAAGAGTGCATGCAATTTCTTGCTGCGGTGCCGACGGTGTGGGATGATACTCATGTTTTGGAGGCAGAATTCGGCAATCATCTACTAATTGCCAGGAAAAGCGGTGAGGAATGGTACGTGGGAGGCATGACAGATTGGAATGCCTATGATGTTGAATTTGATCTTTCCTTCCTTACCCCAGGATCATATAATATCCAATATTACCAGGATGGGATTAATTCTGAAAAATACGGCAGTGACTATAAGATGATCAAAACTATCTTAACCGACCAAGATAAAATCTCCATCCACATGGCTTCAGGTGGAGGATGGGTGGCACGCATAACCAGCAGCCAGTAAAATATCAGGTAGCATTGAAGTTGAAAGTTTTGTGAGGCTATGTTAAAATTCCTGAAGAATATTGGTCCGGGAGCCATGGTTGCGGCCGCTTTTATCGGCCCTGGAACCATTACCACGGCCACTATTGCTGGCAGTAGTTTTGGTTATACATTACTGTGGGCAGTGTTATTTTCAGTATTGGCTACCTTGGTCTTGCAGGAAATGGCTGCCCGTTTAGGTGTGGTTTCCCAAAATGGATTGGGGCAAGCTTTGCGGAGGAAGATTACCCACCCTGCGGCTAAATTAGCGGTCCCCTTCTTGGTAATTGCCGCAGTGCTAGTTGGAAACGCAGCTTATGAAGCAGGAAATATCACCGGAGCGGTACTTGGGTTAAGTTACAGCTCACAATATTGGATAATCAACCCATGGATCCTGCTGATTGGGGTGGTGGCTTTTCTTTTACTGTGGAATGGAAAATACAAATTAATCGAGCGTTCATTAGTAGCCTTGGTTGGAGTCATGGGTGTAGTTTTTTTGGTGTCAGCCCTGTCGTTGAAACCAGACCTCTTTCAAATATTTAAAGGGCTATTTACACCTCGCATTCCAAAAGGATCTTTAGTCATGATTGTCAGCCTTATCGGTACTACTGTGGTACCTTACAACCTATTTCTTCATGCTTCATCCGTCAAAACCCGCTGGTCCATTGAAAGCTTGCCAACAGCCAGAATGGATACCATTATCTCTGTAATTGGTGGAGGGATTATTACTACCACCATATTAATTACCTCCGCGGTGGCATTCCAAGGGTACACGCAAGAAATAAGCAGTATGACGGATCTTTCTCAACAACTTACTCCCCTATTAGGCAATTGGTCAACTATATTTATGTCATGTGGATTTTTAGCAGCAGGGCTCTCCTCCTCCATCACTGCTCCTCTGGCAGCATCCTATGCCACCTCCGAGGTACTTGGCTGGAATGCTGATCTTAAATCATCCAAATTCCGGTTGGTCTGGGGTCTGGTGCTGTTGACTGGAATGGTGTTTGCGAGTTTTGGTTTTAAGCCTACCGCGGTAATCATGTTTG
>QIEB01000445.1 GCA_003229495.1 Flammeovirgaceae bacterium | reverse complement strand
GATTTGGGCCTGAAAGTTATTGAGGTAAAAGCAGAAGCAAAGAAAAACAGGTTTACCAGGGAGAATCAGACCTGGAGATTCAACCAGGACCTCTGCTGCTTCATCAATAAGGTGGATCCCCTTGACAAAATAAAAGGAAATTATAGTGTCTGGGTTTCGGGGCTTTTGGGCTTCCAAAATATTCATCGAAATAACCTGGATCTTTTTGAGTCAAAAGATGGTCTTTTGAAGTTCCACCCCCTAATCGATATGACCAAAGAAGACCTCAGTCTATACCGGCAACTGTTCGAACTACCCACGCATCCATTGATTCACCAGGGATTTGATTCAGTGGGCTGTACTCACTGTACAAAAAAAGGAATGGACCGTGAAGGTCGCTGGTTGGATGTTGATAAGGTAGAGTGCGGCCTCCATGATACTCAATCATGGATAAAAAATAGAATGACCGGCTAGTAGAAATTGGTCGCTGGTTTTTTTCTTTGACAGAAGTACTTAATTTGGTGCCTTCAACCCGGCTTATGCATTAGACTTCGTAATGAGAGCCTTAAATGGCTGTTAGATGGGCACTCGCACAGATTTTTGCAACGGAAGCATAGCAACGCTATGGTGAGTAGGAAAAATCGAGCAAGTGCTTATATTGTAGTCAGTTAAGGATCGCAATAGATTTCTAGTGCATAAACCGGGTTTAAAAGAAAGACCTTGGAACTTTTACCAGTAGACGAACAGTACACCCGACAGGAGTTTCTAAAACTCCCCCTTCGACTTTACCAGGATAGCCAGTTTTGGATCAGACCATTAGACAAGGATGTAGAAAATGTCTTTGATCCCAAAACCAATAAAGCTTTTCGGAAGGGTGAATTGCAGCGTTGGATTGCGGTAAACCCCCAGGGACAGACAGTCGGTAGGGTTGCGGCCTTTGTCAATGAAAAAACCAGGGACAAAGGGAATGACCAGCCTACTGGTTGTATGGGATTTTTTGAATCAATCAATGATCAGGCAGTGGCCTTTACTTTATTTGATGCCTGTAAAAACTGGTTGTCTGAAAGAGGAATGGAAGCAATGGATGGCCCAATTAATTTTGGCGACCGCGATAAGTGGTGGGGCCTTTTGGTGGATGGCCATGAGATAGAGCCAAACTACCTGCAACAGTACAACTTTCCATACTATCAGGAACTTTTTGAAGCCTATGGTTTCAAAATATACTTCAAACAGTATACTTATGTCCGGAAAACCCGGGACCCATTATCTCCCAAATTGGCGAAAAAAGCTGCCCTATTGCGGGATGACAAGTCCTATTCATTCAGCCATATGCGACTGAAAAACATTGGCAAATACATTGAGGACTTTCAGACCGTGTACAACCAGGCCTGGGCGGGGCATGGAGTGCCCAAAATGGCCTATATTCAAGCAAAATCCCTGATGTTTCAGCTAAAGCCAATTATTGACGAAAAAATAGTATGGTTCGGCTATTACAATGATGAACCTATTGCTTTTTTTATCATGCTGCCTGAGATGAATCAAATATTCAAATATGTGAACGGCAAACTGGATTGGTTAGGAAAGCTCAAATTTGTTTGGCACAAATGGCGGAAGACCTGTAATAAAATGTTCGGCCTGGTATTTGGGATAGTACCTGCGCATCAGGGCAAAGGGGTAGAAGGTGCATTGATCATGGCGGCCAGGCAAATGGTCCAGGACGATTATCATCGATATGAAGACTTTGAAATGAATTGGATCGGGGATTTTAATCCTAAAATGATGCGCGTGGCAGAGCAGGTAGGTGGCTCTATTGGTAAGACCCACATTACCTACCGGAAACTATTTGACCAGAATAAGGAATTTAAACGGCACCCTT